>OMIH01000134.1 GCA_900299045.1 Methylococcaceae bacterium | reverse complement strand
CAACGGGGGCGATTGTGATTGATGGAAGTCCTACGCAAAATCAAACGCTCACAGCGAACATAGATACCTTAGTGGATGTAGATGGTTTAGGCGATATTTCGTATCAATGGCAAAGAAACGATAATGCTATTGCCAATGCAAATCAAGCAAGTTATGAATTAACGCAAGACGATGTTGGTAAAACGATCAGTGTCAAGGCGAGCTATAGTGATAAATTTGGTGCGTCCGAAAGTGTTAGCAGTATAGCAACCCCGAAAATCGTTGATGTAAACGATAAGCCAACGGGGCGTGTTTCCATTTTGGGAATACCCGCGCAAAATCATGTATTAACGGTGTCAAGTGAGTTATCTGATTTAGATGGTTTGGGCGCGATAAGTTATCAATGGCTAAGTAATAACACCGCTATTTTAAATGCAACTCAAACAACGTACGCGCTCACGCAAATGGATGTTGGCAAAATCGTGACGGTTAAGGCAAGTTATACCGATGGGCTGGGTAATTTAGAAACTATGATGAGCGTTGATGCGCCTAAAATTAACAATGAAAACGATTTACCCAAGGGAAATGTGTCCATTACGGGTATGGCGAAAAAAGGGTATGTGTTAAGTGCGTCAAATACGTTAACCGATATTGATGGCTTAGGGGACATTCACTATCAATGGTTAAACGAAGGGAATGTGATTGCCAATGCAAATCAAGCAAGTTATGAATTAACGCAAGACGATGTTAGTAAAAATATAAGCGTCAAAGCCAGTTACACGGATTTACAAAATACTAACGAAAGTGTGATAAGTAACGCTTTATTTGTTGATGGCAATAAAGCGCCAACAGGTGCGATAACTATTAAAGGCGCACCTGTTTGGGGAGCGACGCTGTCTGCGTCAAATACACTCAAAGATGCGGACGGTTTAGGAAAATTAAGTTATTCATGGCAAAACACTGCTGGTGAATTATCGACATCGCCCAGTTATATATTGGGGGAGGACGATATTGATACAAAAGTCTGGTTAACTGTTCGCTATACGGACAAAAAGGGCAATATCGAGAAAGTAAAAAGCAACATTGTTGACGTGGAGATTAGCAAAAAATCTTCAGCGTATAACGATATACTTGAGGGAACAGCGGCGGTAGATAAATTATCTGGATTAGGGGGCAACGACACACTGGTTGGCGGTGCTGGGTCGGATAAATTGACCGGTGGTAAAGGAGCAGATATTTTCAGCTTTACAGATTCAGATTTTTACACGAAAGCAAGTAACGGGGACTTAGTGTTTAATGGCTCAGTAGATACGGTGACCGATTTTAATGTGAAAGAACATGATGTACTCGATTTTGGCGAGTTGGGGGAATTAAGTTTTTATCCTACGCTCAATGATGCAAAAAACGATTTAGCGTCCCTGTTCTACGTTAAAGGCTCTGGTAAAATTTATCTCAATACCAGTCATGCCGATGGCTTCACACCAACGGTAATTGTATTATTAACGGGGAAACCTGCTATAAATGCCGATTTCACCGATTGGAATTACCCATCGATTTAATTTGTCATAATAATAGGAGATGCTTTTGTAGTGCAAATCCTGTAAATTGCTCGAATGAATGATATGTTACTTTCCACATTTGAGTGGATCAAAAACGATTGGGAGAGCAATCGATTGCGCTTTTGCGTTGAATTATTAGCGTGGGCAATTTCGATTGGTTGCAGTTTAACGATGGCGATAACGGTACCCAATCCACCTTTATTGATTTTGTACCCCGTATGGATTACGGGGTGTGCGATGTATGCGTGGGCGGCGTATAGTCGCCAGTCTTTTGGCATGTTGGCAAATTATATTTTGCTCGTGAGTATTGATAGTGTTGGATTGATAAGAATGCTTTGATGTTTAGTGGTAGCATTCTTCGTAGCAGTATTCCATAAAACTACCTTTGTAGCGTCTGCGTTGAATTTTCGTAATTGGATTTTCACTGAGTTTTTCTTCATCATACGCATGATTGTTATAGCAGTATTCAAACAACCTTTCTTTTTCGAGTGTTCTTTTTTCGGGTTCTTCTACTGGTTCTACGATTTCAGGTTTTATAACGGGTTGAGTAGGCTCAAAATAGGTAGCAGGAATGTCTTCTTGTTCAATATTTTCGCTTATTTCAGCTACTGTCGACGTTTCTAACGTTTCCTCTTCAGCGGCATTCTCATCCTCTTTTTCTTCGTAATGATAAAGGACGAGCGTTTTATTTGTGGTTTTTTTGCGTTTTAATGTATGAAAAAGCACAAAGCAAAAAACTAAAAAAACGATGAATTCGGTAATATAGATAAAGCTATTTTTGAGCCAATATTCGATTTTGTGATACGTTGCCAAGCTAAAAAGAGAGGTTTCTGACTTTTCTACAGACGGTGAGTTTTTTTCCGGTACGCTAAGAATGGAAAGGCGCGATTGATTGAGAATTTGATTGAGCGCTTCTTCCCGTGACATGGTAGGTGAGATTAATTCTATCGAATTAACGGGGTCGGGTGTATTGCCAGTGCTATGCGTATTTGGGTCATCTTCGTATTTTGTTGC
This sequence comes from Methylococcaceae bacterium, assembly GCA_900299045.1. Taxonomy (GTDB): domain Bacteria; phylum Pseudomonadota; class Gammaproteobacteria; order Methylococcales; family Methylomonadaceae; genus UBA10906. Next base: position 4,741 of record OMIH01000134.1, on the reverse strand, counting down.
CCCTTCAGCGGTATTAAACATGGTTTTTAATAACGCTTTCGCAATATTATCACCTTGATCAGCGGCTAATTGATACCATTTAAGTGCCTCTTGCGCATTTTGTTCAACACCTTGACCTCTGTCATACATCGTTCCAATCGATAATTGAGCGTCAACATTGCCTGCCTGTGCAAGGGGTAAGAAAATAGCGAAGGCTTGGCTATAATTGTTGTTTTGATATGCCTCAACGCCTTCTTCAAAACGCAAGTCTGCCGCATGGGAGATAAATGAAAATAATAAAAAGGCAATAAAAAGTAAATATCGCATGGGCAATCTCAATCAATATGAATAAATTAAGGACAGCCGATCAATAAATTCTATGGATTTACACGAGCCTAGCGCGATTTATGTAAATAGCTAATACATGGATGTTTTACATTCCATAAAATGGTGAATTCGGCAACTTTATTATTCATGATTCGATAGGTTGAGTCGCACAATAAAACGCAGGATAAATTATTTGTGTCAAGATAACGAAGTATACTTTTTTGCCGCTGACGCTTAATGCGCAGATGAAAAGGCGTAGGGGATAAAAAATCGTTTAGAGTTTGGTTGCTATTTTTATTCACACGCTTGAAGAGTAAGCGCTAAACCTTGCAAAACCAATTCTGCTTCAATTGTACAGGGGCAATTTAACTGCGAAGCCAGCAGTGGCGCGTCACCACCGGTGAGAAATAAGGTGGTATTTGGCGGTTGTTTTTCCATGACACGCTCAATTAAACCACACGCGGCAAATAACGTTCCACTATAAATGGCCGTAGTCGTGTTTGTTGCAAGTCCGACCTTTTCGGTTTGCGTTAAAAAAGGTAAATCGGCCGTATGACAAGCGAGTGCATTTTGCATTAGTTGAAGTCCCGCGCAGATCAATCCCCCTTCATGTTGACCTTGCGCGTTTACAATATCGACGGTAATTGCGGTACCGCAATCAACAATACATATATGTGTGTGCGTTTTTTGACGAGCAGCAAGTAATGCCAGCCAGCGATCAACGCCTAATTTTTCAGGGTGCTGATAACCGTTGTATACATCAAAGGCGGCAAGTTGTGTTTGTGCGTGAAAACAGACAACGGTATTCCCCCATAAATGATTGATCACTACTTCAATGCAGCGCAGTAAACTGGTCTTTCCTACACATGAAATCCCAATTTTTGTAGGTTGTAGATCACGCCATAAGTGAGTTAAGTTTGCTGTCGTTAGTTCGTTATGTGGAAGACTTTTTCCGTTTTCAATTAGCGTGGTATTATCATAAAGTGCCCATTTCAATCGACTATTACCCAAGTCTAACAGCAGATTCATTGGCTAAAACTCACTTCACCAGACGTAAATACTGTTTCCATGCCGTCAGCGTGCTGTAATTTTAATAAGCCATGATTATCGATACCTTTCACGGTACCTTGAATAGCCTGTTTACCCACGTATAAAGTAGCCACTTTTCCCTTCAAACAGTCATACTGTCGCCATTCATCAACATAAGCTGATAAACCTTGTGTTTCAAACGTGGCAGTGATTGGCAGTAATTCATTTAATAAATGCGCAATCAACGTATTACGCTCTAAAGTAACGTGTGGTGCGATGGTTTTTAAATCGGTATAGGCTTGCGTGATACTATCAATATGGGGAGGTAAATCAATGTTTAACCCAAGACCAATGACTGCACTGGCTTTGCCATCTGGGCGCGAAGTCACTTCAATTAAAATGCCGCCTAATTTTTTGCTGTCACTGTAAATATCATTTGGCCATTTTAAGCCCACATCAAGAATACCATATTTTTGCAGTACGCGAATAACGCCAACGCCAATAGCTAAACTTAATCCATTAAGCAGGGCAACGTTATTAAAATGCCATAGAAATGAACCGTAAATATTTGCGCCTTGTGGTGATACCCATTGTCGTCCTTGTCGTCCTTTTCCCGCTGTTTGGCTATTGGCAAAACAGACGGCACCTGATGGCGCGTTGTTTTGCGCTTGGCTCATTAAATAGCGGTTAGTAGAATCAATATGGTCAAAAATATCCAACACGGATATCAGTGTTAAACAAGTGGGCGTTAAATGTGATTCGATGTTGTTTGCATTGAGCAGAACATGGGCGGTCATAAATTTTGCGATTCTTTTTGTTGGCGAATTTGTTGCAACTGTTTTTTTGCAATGTGGGTGCTAAGTAATTCCGAATCAGTTTCTTTCATGTTGATAAATGTAGCGCCCACAAAATACGGATAAGCGCTTTCTTGAGCTTGATGTTTAAAATGGTGAATGACCTGTGCGTATACCGTTATAACAGTGGTGCTTTGTACCAGTAAAATTTTCATTTCTACATATTGCCCCACCTCAAGCCATTCATCGCAATCAAAGCCTATTCCCGATACACTAATCGTTGCTTTACGTGTTTGATTTTTATGAACTTCATCACCTGCAATACTGATAACTGTCGTTGCAAGTAAGTTTAGTTTAATATCGAGCAGTTTTAAATAATCCGCAAAATCTGGATGAATTTTGCCTAATTTTTCATGAAGAATGTCGACTTCTTTGTTAATTAAGTCGAGAGCTGAGGAAAGTGAACAACTATCAAGCAGACTCGCTTGCGTTAAAATGGGCTGTTTCGTTTGTTCTTCATCAATTAATCGATACGATAAATTGAGGTCATCATAAATACGAAAAAACTCGCGTTTATCATTGGGAATGGCTTTTCTTAATTGGGTCATGCGTGTTGTCCTATGAAATATCGCTTTATCAACGTTGGTGCAGTCGAGAATGTCTAAAAAATAACTTGAAAGACCGCATCGTGGCAAAGACTGAGTTTTCTGAGAATCATCTATTTTTTGGAAAGTGTATGGTTTTTGTGAATTATAACATACAAAAAATTCACGTATGCGGCGCGTCGAGCTATTTTTCACGAGGAATTAAATCGATGCTTTTAGGATTTATATCTATTTTTTGCGTGATTTTAAATGACATATAAGTCAATTTTGCAAGCAATAAATTTTCAAGTAGCCGCCTTCAAACGGCATTTTAAAAGGGGGACTTGATGTTGTGAATCTAGGTCAATGCTTTAACCACACAATATAATATGATTTTTTTTCGTAAAAAATTAATTTCATAGTATTATAGTAGGTAGTTGTTCGGAGCGAGTTGGGGTTCGTCGCGGTGAACTTCTTGAAAAAAACAAAAATAATTTACTCTCTACCTACTTTGGAGATTTCACTATGAAAGTATCAGCCAAAAAATTGGACGCAAAAAAACAATTAGAATTTGAGTATGGGGTTGTGTTGATTTTATTCGCTATTCTATTTTTCTTTGCGAGTATGCCTACGATGGCTGCCAGTGATCGTGAAATGCAGGAAAGTTATTTACGCTCACGCGCTGCCACCCTTATGCAAGAGGGGAGCTTGAATGTGGATCACAGCAATCATACGAGTAAAAGTCAAGAATACCGTGGCGTCTATTATGGTTTTTTGCCTTGTGAGGATTGCCTTGGCGTGAAAACAACGTTGTCGCTGAAAAATAACACGAATTATTTATTAGTCACGCAATACACGAAAGAATCTGCCCGTGAATATTTTGAAAAAGGAAAGTACAACTGGGACGACGACACTAAAACATTGGTGTTAACTTCAAATAAAGACGGCACGCAACGCAAATACAGCATTAAAGATGATAACACGCTGGTTCAACTCAGCAGCGATGGATCACCAGTTAAAGGGGCATCAGCTGAAAAATACACGCTACTACGAAGTGATGTTGCAAAATCACGCGAAGTCCATATTCATTAAAAACATACGCCCTTTTTGTATTTTTCACGCAAAATAGGGCGTTTTGTTTTAAATAGACCAATTTACTGCTAGACTTGAAATGCGTCAACTGTTTGTATCATCGAATTCTAAATAAAAACTATTTTACTCGAGGTGAGTATGTTACAGAGTCAATCCAAAAAAATGTTGTTGCCCCTTGCTGTTTGCTTGATGTCATTAGTGTTGTCACCAGTTACACAGGCTGAAGGTATGGAAACAGGTAGCATTGCTGCACGTCAAGCCGCCGATCAAAAAGCCGCGTTAGCTAAAAAAGCGGCAAATAGACAAAAAGCAGCAGAAGAAAAACAAAAAGCCGCGCAGGCACAAGCACAAGAGGCTCAAAAAACAGTTGAAGAGTCCTCAAAAAACGCTGAATTACCTAAATAGCATTACTAAATAACGCCCAGTAAATTGTTCACTACTTGGGCGTTTTTATGGTGTTTAAATCATACTATTTTAGTGTGAAATAAATTTTTCGATTCGCTCAATTTTTAATCATGCAGGAGTGGCTTATGTCTACTTATAAAAAATATCAATGTACAGTTTGTGGCTACATTTAGGATGAAGCATTAGGTGATCCTGACAGTGGCATTGCCGCCGGTACGCTTTGGGAAGATATCCCCGATGATTGGAGTTGCCCTGACTGTGGTGTGGATAAAGAGGATTTCGAATTACTCAGTGAATAACGGTAAGAGCAAATGAAAGAAAATAACATAAATGAAAGTGACGTATCAAACAAATGGATAACGGTGTTAATTAATGTTGCCTATGTAGCAATTGCTGTTATTGTTTGGATACTATTTCAATCACTTATCGGTATACCTATGAAAATGGTGTAATTTCATCTTTTCATGGAAACCATCAATTTTACATAACATGACTTTTCTTGAAAGTTAGGTTATAGCTTGTTTTAATTTT
>OMIH01000133.1 GCA_900299045.1 Methylococcaceae bacterium | reverse complement strand
GAATAGAGGGTCTGGATTCTTTTTCCATTGGGAAACACTATTTCTCCCAACCCCAAATCGCTTTGCCACTTCTTCATTGGTGAATCCTTCCTCTTCCTGTACCGAAACCAGTTTCTTTCTAAATTGCCCTGCGTATGCCATATCAACTTCCAAATAACCCATTATCGCACTAAATTATCATGCGTTAGCTATATTGATTGCAACATAATTTTTGTCAAAAAAACTGATAAATTTGGTAAGATTAGCGCGTGAGAGAACAATTTAAGTAAACCAATAGCCAAAATTAAGGTGGTCACGATGAAAAAATTTCTCCTTGTCTTATTCATTTTTGGTTCAATTCAATTATCAGGCTGTGAATCGGATGTTTATGAAAAAGATTCAATTATCATGAAGGAAGAATACAGCGAATCCTCGGATGGAAGCGGTCTGTTTGAAATTCTTGCGATTTTGGGTGTCGTGTATGTTTTGGGAAATTTGGGTAAAAAATAATTACAAAAAACGCCTTTATCTCAATATGAAATAAAGGCGCTCTTTTTTAACCTAGCTTATAACGTCAGTTGTGCTGCAACACAAGCATCAGAAAAGCACTGTTAATAAATCATGGGTTTTTATACTGTTTCGAGGAATGTAAAAACTTGAGATAAAGTTTATCAAATTTTTTCAACCTCGCAACAAGAAACTGTCAAATTTGTGACACAGTTCACATTTTTGATTTAGGCAATTTCATCATCTGTTAAATAGCAACCGCTATCCTCTGCCCAATAATTCCCTGTTGTTTGCGCTGCTCGAACGCGGGTATTTCCATTGCAAATAGCTTGAAAATGACAAGTTCCGCAGCGCCCTTCAAGCGGACGTGGAGAACGCTTCAATCCTGCCATCAAGGGATCGCTTGTATCTTGCCAGATATCTAAAAAAGGACGATCTCTCACGTTACCTAAATTATAATGCCACCAAAATGTATCAGGATGCACATTACCCGTATTATCAATATTCGCCACATTCACGCCAGAGGCATTACCGCCCCACTGCTCCAGTTTTGCTTGAATATGTTCGGCTTTTTCTGGAAAACGCGCCCGAACCCAATGCAGAAAATACACCGCATCTGCGTCATTATTTCCAGTGACAAATTCGCGCTCTTTTCCCTCCAGTAGCCAGCGATAACACGTGTCAAATAATAAATCCATCGCCTTGCGCGTCATGGCAAAATGCGCATCATCAGCGCGATTTTTATTCCCCCGCCCACCGTAATTTAAATGGGATAGATAAAATTTATCAATATTATAATCATCCATCAATTGCAACATAGCAGGAAAATCATGTGCATTCGATTGCGTCAACGTAAAACGAATACCGACTTTAATCCCTTTATTCAAACAGAGCTCCACACCGCGTATAGCCTCATTGAATGCACCTTTTGAGCGCCTAAAGGTATCGTGCGTTTCTTGAATACCGTCTAAACTCACGCCAATGTAGGAATAATTCAATTCTGCAATGCGATCAATATTTTCTGCCGAAATTTTGGTTCCATTACTCGATAACGCGACATAAAAACCCAAATCTTTTGCGCGTTGTGAAATAGGAAATATATCGGGATGCAAGAGCGGTTCACCCCCCGATAAAATCAATACCGGTACATGAAATGCCTTCAGATCATCCATCACTTCATAAATCTCAGAAGTCGTTAATTCCCCCGGAAAATCACGATCTGCTGACGTGGTGTAGCAGTGCTGGCACGTTAAATTGCAGCGACGAATTAAATTCCAAATGACCACCGGCGCGACGGGTTTGCGTGTGGGTTTAATGGGAGTTGGCGCGATAATTTCACGCATATATTGACTAAGACGAAACATGGTATTTTCTCGTTAGCGTTAAATTATTAGAGCCAATGCACAGCAAGCCACACGGTTTTTTCAGTCGCGGTTGTCCATGAAACGCGATGGCGCGTATTCGCAGGAATAAACAGATAATCACCGACCTTTAGCGTATGTTGTACCATATTTTCATATTCAATGACCGCTTCGCCTTGCAACACAATGACCCATTCATTTTGCATTTGATCATACCACTCACCCGCAGGTGTGCGTTGACCTTGCGATACAATGCGCTCAATACGCACATTTTTATCTTTTAATAAAAGGGTAAAAAGCTCCTGTGGTAGCTCGTCTGGCAGTTCGTCGTAAATGTTTGCCATCACGTTATTTTCTCCGCTAAACGTGTTTGCCACTTTTCGATATTATACTGAAGTTCGTGCATATCAAATGTCGTTAATTCGCGTGCTTTGAGCACATGCCGCCCCGCTACCCATACATCAGACACTTGATTGCGATTTGCCGCATAAACAATTTGTGAAATAGGACAATAAATCGGTTGCGTTTCCAGCGCACTTAAATCAACCGCAATCACATCTGCAAATTTTCCGATTTCAAGCGAGCCGATTTGCTGTTCAAGTCCTAAGGCTTTTGCGCCATTAATTGTTGCCATGCGCAGAGCCGTCATCGCGGGAATCGCACTTGCATCTCCCGCTACCGCTTTACCCATTAACGCTGCAGTGCGCATTTCACCAAGCATATCCAAATCATTATTACTCGCACTGCCATCTGTCCCTAACGCCACGTTGATGCCAGCGTCTACACATTTCGCAACAGGGCAAAAACCACTGGCGAGCTTTAAATTTGATTCGGGACAATGCACAATGGATGCGCCCTTTTGGGCGAGCAGCGCAATTTCGTCATCATTGAGCTGTGTGACATGAACCGCAATTAATTTATCATTGACTAAACCTAACTTATCAAGTCGCGCTAAAGGACGCTCTCCATGTTGCGCAAAAGCCGATTCCACTTCATACACGGTTTCATGAACGTGAATATGTACCGGTAAATTTAACTCCTGCGAATGCGCTGCAACGCGTTTTAGCGGCTCATCTGAAACGGTATAAGGTGCGTGTGGTGCAAGCGTTGTTGAGGTGAGCGAATGCGTATGCAAAGATTCCGCTAGCGTCAATGCTTTTTGAATATAATCGTTGCTGTCTTTTGCCCACACACTGGGAAAATCAATAATAATGCCGCCAGCAACACCTCGCATACCGCGTTTTATCGCCTGCTCTGCCGTAACATCAGGGAAAAAATACATATCATTAAAACACGTCGTGCCACCACGCAGCATTTCAGCTATGGCTAAATCTGTGCCATCACGCACAAATTCTTCACTCATCCACTTTTGCTCAAGCGGCCAAATATGATTTTCTAGCCAATCCATCAACGGTAAATCATCCGCAATGCCACGCAGTAAACTCATTGCCGCGTGCGTATGTGCATTAACAAAACCTGCGAGAAGCGCGTGTGTTGTCATGTTTAACACGTCATCACTTTGGTAGCGCGTTATCGCTTCATTGGTGGGCAAACAATCTACAATTTTCCCTGCATCTATCACCAGCGTGTAATTTTCATAGAGCGCATTAGCGGGTTCAATGGGAATAATCCAACGCGCATGGAGCAGCGTATCAACGTGTTGCATAATAAAATTACTCTCGCAATATAAAGTCAAATTGAATCAGCCTATAATAGCAATGATTAGTCACTATTTTACACTGCTTATTTTCTTTCATGACGCATTCGCTTTTTTTATACGATTACGAAACCACGGGAACGCATCCGCAAAAAGATCGTCCTCTGCAATTTGCAGGTGTCCGAACCGATTTAGATTTCAATATTATTGATGACCCTATTTCACTCTATTGCAAATTAAGCCTTGATATCTTGCCTCATCCACAAGCGTGCTTGTTAACGGGCATCACGCCACAACTGGCGAATGAAAAAGGCGAATGTGAAGCGAATTTTATGCGCATTATTCATAAAGAATTCTCACGACCCAGAACGTGTACGCTTGGTTATAACTCCATTCGTTTTGATGACGAAATCACGCGCCACAGTTTTTACCGTAATTTTTTTGATGCGTATGAACGTGAATGGCAACATGGCAATTCACGTTGGGATTTACTGGATGTATTTCGCGCGGCGCACGCCTTGCGCCCACATGGCATCAACTGGGTGTATGATGACAATGGCGTCGCTATTTTTAAATTAGATCAATTAACGGCCGCAAATGGTATTCTCCACGCCAATGCGCATGATGCGCTGGCGGATGTTTACGCCACATTGGCGCTCGCCAAGACGCTCAAGAATGCGCAACCTCGGTTGTTCAATTTCTTTTTTGAGCATCGCAGTAAATCACAGGCATTAAAATTACTCAATGTGGGCAGTGGCATTCCATTAGTGCATATTTCAGGGATGTATCCTGCGACAAAACATTGTCTTGCGATTGTGCTACCGCTATGCGCTCACCCAACAAATGCGAACGAAATCATTGTGTATGATTTAAGTGTTGAACCTCAGGCACTCTTAACCTTAGACGCAGAGGAAATAAAACAGCGTTTGTTTGTTTCCACGCAAGATTTACCCGACAATGTCACTCGCATTGCGCTCAAAACGGTGCATATTAATAAATGCCCTGTCCTTGCACCATTATCCGTGTTAACGCCTATTGAAATCGAAAGACTAAAACTCAATCTTGATATTTGTCACGCCAATGCTGCGCAAATCATCGCGGCAGGCGATTTAACGCAAAAAATGCACAGCGTTTTTGGGCAATCCCCCAGAAATGGCGCCCCACTTTTAAACGTCGATTTAGGTTTATACAGTGGCGGATTTTTTTCTGCTATCGACAAGCAAGCCATGATAAAAATTCGCAATGCGCCACCAGAGCAACTGGCAACTTTATCCGTTCGCTACGAAGATACACGATTTGAAGAAATGTTATTTCGCTATCGGGCGCGTAATTATCCTAGCACGTTAACGAGCGTTGAATGGGAAAAATGGCGGGCATTTTGTATTCGGCAACTTATAGAGGCGACAAGTGATGCTAACATCACGTTGCGCGATTATCTACACATTATCGAAAACACGCCACCGCAAGACGAAAAGCAACAAACAATAAGACAAGCACTGCGCGATTATGGATACGATAAACTTCGCCAATTAGATGTCGATAGTAATACTTTTTTAATTTAGGAAAAAATAAATGAGCGCGACTAAACGCATTGAGCACATTGATGTATGGCGATTTTTTGCCGTAATACTCGTCATTCAAGAACACTTTTTATTATTTAGCGGCTTAGATCGCTATATCACAGACATTGAAACCTACTCACTGCAAATTGAACGTTTTGGTGAAATGGGTGTATTGATTTTCTTTAGCATCAGTGGATTTGTGATTTGCAATGGCTTGAATTCTGAAAAGAAAACAACAGGGAAAATTTGTTTGAGTGCTTTTTGTGCCCGTCGATTTTTTAGAATCGTGCCGCCCATGTGGCTTCATTTGTCGACGTTATTGATATTAAATTCAGCCGAGTTAATCAAAATCAGCGGTGAACAATTACTCACCTCAGCGGCTTTTTTGTGTAATTTACCACTCTCCAAAGGCTGTTCTTGGTACGCAGGACACACTTGGTCACTTGCCTATGAAGAACAATTTTACCTCCTCTTTCCCCTGCTCTTTATCTGGGCGTGGCGGGGTGAAAAAAATGAGCGTATTTTTGCGTCGATTGTGTTGCTCACCACCGTAGCGCTATGTTTGCACACGAGCGGCAATATTTTTTGGTCAGAATACTGCACTTACTTTCTATTTCTCCTGATGGGTTGCTTTAGTGCGCTACTGCCTTTTCACTGGATGAAACGCCTGCGTAATTTATCTTTGCTTGAATGGTTTGCGGCAACGATGTTATTGATGGGATTATTGACTTTTTTACCCAATAAACAAGATGCGGTGTTTAAAATCTTACTTTATCCGCTACTGGTTCAAGTTATTGTGTTTGGTACACCTACGCACTTTGCCAAAATGAAAACAGTGTTTCATCAGCCTCAATTAAGCTATTTAGGGCGTATTTCTTATTCTATCTATTTGTGGCAAGAACTGGCTACGGCTTATTATAAGGGCGTACAATGGTGGCAGACATTGGTTTATCTTGGTTTAGTGGTCGGATTTTCAGCGCTCTCTTTTCGTTATTTTGAACAGCCGTGTCTGCGTTTTGGTACTTCACTTTCTAATAAACTCAAAGCGCGTGCGATTTAATCACTTTCTCCATTGAAGAGCGTAGCCAATGTGTCCATTCACCAAAATTATCACCTTTTGTCGCGGAAAGCGAGATAATGTGAATGGATGGATTAACCTGCAGTGCAAATGCAATACAACGCGCTACATCAAAATCGACATAAGGCAATAAATCAATTTTGTTGATAATCATCACATCGGCAGCGTAAAACATATCCGCGTATTTAAGTGGTTTATCATCGCCTTCTGTTACTGATAAAACTACCACTTTATGCGCTTCACCCAAATCAAACGCTGAAGGACAAACTAAATTACCGACATTTTCAATAGCTAAAAAGCTGTTATTTTCAATTCCTAACTGCATCATTGCGGAGCCAATGCCCTGCGCATCTAAATGACACGCACGCCCCGTGTTAATTTGCAATGCACGCCCGCCCGTTGCACGAATACGATCCGCATCATGTTGCGTTTGTTGGTCGCCTTCAATAACGGCAATCGGAAAAAAATTTTTTAAGATTTTAATCGTTTCAACCAGCAAAGTGGTTTTTCCTGCGCCCGGACTGGATACCAAATTCAGAACAAAAACACCATGCTCTTGAAAATAGTGTCGATTCTTTGTCGCGTAGACATTATTTTTACTCAATAAATCCACTTCCATTTGAATCAAGCGGCTTTTCTCAACGCTATCTTCTCTATGATGATACTGAAAAGAAGACATGACAGGAGAGAAACTCATGTTCTTAATGGGTACAAATTTCCCAGATTGACCACCACTATCGCCACAACCACAAATTCCGCACATATTAACGCACCTTAAGTTCCGTAATTTTCATTTCAAGTCCGCTTAGTATTTCCACGCGAAAATGCCCACAATGCACACAAACGTCATATAACTCGCTCATAGGTGTCAATTGACTGCATTGAACACACCGCCCTTGCCCCTCGATGATTTTAAACGTCAATTCAGCATGTTCTGCAAGCGAGTCTTTCATGACAGATTCAAAAGCAAAGGTTAACGCATCTAGTTCGACGCAAGACAATGCACCAATTTCTAATGTAATATTTTCGACAATCTGAAAATTCTCGCTAAGTGCGTGCGCTTCTAAAATTGACCGCACATTTTCGAGTAAGGAAAGTTCGTGCACTGTCTAATCTCCCCTAGGTTTTAGCGCTTTAATTTTTTATATGCGGCATTGATTTGCTGCTGCTCTGCGCTCATCATTTGCTGAAGTGCTTTTGATTTATTTGCCCATTTATCGGGATGCGTTCGATTGGATTCCCGCTGATATGCGGCTTTTAACTCCGCTTGCGTAAAATCCGGTGATAAACCCAACACGTCTTCTGGTCGTCGAGAATCAAACGACGACGTATTGTCGGCAGTCGTTGAAAACGTAGCATGATAACTCGATTGACTCGCCTCTCTTTTTTTGCGTGGTTGCAGAAAACGCATCGGACTTAAATAACTTAGTACGTCAAAAAACGACATACTTTTGGCAAAATATAAGCCAAATGAAAAGCCAATGACAGTGAGTACCATTAGCATATTCGGATTAAGTAGTTCATAAGCAAAAGGCACAAAAAGAATGGAGACTAACCACGTTTTTAAAAAACCCATGCCATGCAAATTACCCACCGCATAACCCGAACCAAACGCCATTAAAAAATATAATGCAACACCGCTGTTTTCAATAACCATTTACGATTTACAATTTGCTAACATCAAACATTTCACGATAATTTTTTGGCATTCTTGCGAGCAAGTTGAAATGACTTTAATGCTTCCCATTGACCTTCTGATGCAAAGTTTGCTTGCTGCGCCCACGTACTTGGATCGTAAGATTTAAAACGACTACCTGCCTCATTGAGAATATGTTGCAACGTTTCAGTCTGTGAGTGAGCTAAATCAGCGAAAGTGCAGATATTCTGCGCAACTAATAATTCCGCAATTTTTTTACCAATTCCCTCAATTTTAGTCAAATCATCTGCTTTTTGCGCAGTCAATTGAGGTTTGCTGATTTTTTTTACTTCAGCAGGAACAATTAAACTGCAGTTGTCAACAAAATGCCCGTATGCGTTAGTGTAAGGATTTGCATACTCATCATTGACCCATCGACCATCACTCAATAAATACCGATATTCATAATATTTACCTGCTTCAAGTGATAAACTCGCCTTTAAATCCCCATTTTTTTGTTTCTCAAGCACGACGCCATCTGCTTGATTCCAGTGATTAAAATCACCTAACAAAATACCACCCGTTGCATTTCCTACGGTATCACTTGGCAGTGTAAACGTTACGTTAGTCATTATTAAATCCTCACTTTTTTATCAAACATTATGAACTTTGCAATTCTAGTCATACACTTAGTTGGGGTTAGTTAGGGTTAAAACCAAAGATTAGGCAGCCTTAACGCCATGACGTTACAGGTAAACGCATGTTAACTTATTTTTTTTCCACTGCCGCTTTCGCCGTTGACGCAGCAATCGCTTTCACTTCTGTTCTTTTCGCTTTTTTATCATCGGCTGGTTTCTGCTCCACTGCTTCTTCAGATTTAGGACGCTGATAGGCTTTAGAGAACTGACGTGCAAAAATATTATCAACCGTCACAATCGGAATCAATAATATAACCAGTACACCAATCGCCACAAAGGCGGGATTCATGATAGTGGATAACCAATAAGCCGCAATCGCGCCAAAAAGCATCGTACTAAAACTGGGCATTTTTACAAGTGCTACTTTTTTGTCGTGTTTCTTATCATGTTTAGTTGTTGACGCGGTTTCTTTCTTCTTAGCCATAATTTCATTCCCAAAATATTAACGCAACGATGTTGCCTGCAGAAAACTGCTCAATGATTGCCCAAAAGACGCGCCTAATCGCCCAGCAAGACGATCAAATAATTGCTCTCTTGGCGTGAAGTTTACTTCGTTTTCGGCACCAATAATATTTTTTGAAACATCACGTTGCGTTGCAAAGTCATCGACCAACCCAATTTTCACTCCTTCTTCGCCACTCCAAACAAGACCTGAGAATAAATCCGGTGTTTCTTTTAGACGCTCACCGCGACCATTTTTAACTGCGGTAATAAATTGTTGATGTACCTGATTAAGTAAATTTTGCATATAGGTTGTATCGTTTTCTTTACGAGGCGTAAAGGGATCTAGCATCGCTTTATGTGAGCCGGCTGTGAGTAATCGACGTTCTATGCCTAGTTTTTGCATGACATCCACAAAACCAAAGCCGTCCATCAACACACCAATAGAGCCAACTAAACTTGCTTGATTGACAAAAATTTTATCACTCGCTGATGCAATGTAATAACAACCAGAGGCACACATATCGCTGACAACGGTAAAAATGGGGAGCGTGGGATGCTCTTTTTTGATACGACGAATTTCATCATACACATACGCTGATTGCACGGGGCTACCACCGGGAGAATTTGCATGCAGGATAATCCCTTTCGTGTGTTTATCCTCAACGGCATCACGCAAACCTTCGATAATTGACTCCGCATTTGCCGGTTTATCTTCTGCAATAGGACCGATTAAATCGATAATTGCCGTATGATCCTTGCTTTTCGAGCCAGCGTGATGCTCACCCATTTTGGGGTAAATAGTCACGCCAAAAATAGCAAACAAATAGATAAACAAAAGCCCCTTAAAGAAAATTCCCCAACGACGAGCGCGTGTTTGCTCAGTAATTGCGGCAAGCGCAACTTCCTTGATTAAGTCGCGTTCCCAATCTGATTTAGATTCATGTTCCATAAACTATATTAACCGTTAAAATATTAAAAAAGTGAGATTGTTTCATTATAGAGCAGTTTATCAACACAGGGATTCATGCCTATTTTGCATTGATTTTACTGCGCATTACATCATTTCAATAATTATAAAATGATTATATTGTATCGATGCTTTTGTTCCTATAAACTCTTTTTCGAGCAACACGCTCAATCATAATTTTTATAATAACTCACACTCAAGGAGTGATAAGACAATGAGCGAAGAAAATAGTATCAGTTTATTTGAGCAACTCGGTGGTGAAGCAGCGGTGGACGCTGCTGTCGATGTTTTTTACAGAAAAGTGTTAGCGGATTACCGCATTAACCGCTTTTTTGATAACGTAGACATGGAACAACAAGCTGCAAAACAAAAAGCATTTTTAACCATGGCATTTGGTGGTCCCAGTCATTACAGCGGAAAAGATTTACGCGCTGGTCACGCCAAACTTGTTAAGATGGGACTTGACGATAGTCATTTCAATGCTGTTCTTGAAAACTTGGAAGCAACACTCATCGAATTAGGTGTTGAGCAAGCGCTAGTTGAGCAAGTCAACGCTTTAGCAGAAACGACTCGCCACGATGTATTAGGAAAATAATATTTTCGATACATTCTTCACGCGCATGAAAGTGATTTTCACCAGCCACTTTGATGCGCGACTTTCTATTTATTTACAAATAAGAAACTATAAATCAATAAAAAGCCATATTGTCAATAAATTAGTACACCTGTATAGTAGCAACCAATCGAGTTACATTAACTTTTAGCTATTTTATAGGGGAATTTATCATGACAACGTTCTACAGAGATATCTTAATCAGCTTAACATTTATCGCTGGTATTGCCGGTTTTATTTCAGGGCAATTTATTATTTCAACCGTGTTATTTGCTATTGCCGCTGTTTTAAGTAATACCTACCTCAACCGTGAATTTTATAAATCCGTTCATGGTTAAGTATCCGTATCGCCATCACTCCCATTAGAATAAAAATAGTGGGAGTTTTTGTCCTTTTTGCTATGGCTAGAAAAAAGGATTATTTCTTTACGCTAATGGTGATTTTGGCTTGATTATCGGCATCATTTGCGTCAGTCTCATTTGCTTTTACAAATGTACTTGAACTCATCGCCCCTACTTTTTGCATGACCACTCTAATGGTTTTAGTCACACTCTCCCCTGCGTTAATATCGCCCACTTTACACACAACGCTGTCACCGTTTTTTTCACAATTCGTTGATGCTGAATCGTAACGCATCAAACTAGGCGTTAAATAAAAACTTAACGTGGTATCTGTTGCTGGGCGTTTACCTTTATTGGTGACGTTGATTGTATAATTTAAATATTGGTTGAGTTTTGCAGGGTTTGAAGAAACGCTTAAGGTAACGTTGAGATCCGCTTTTGTTGTTAACGTCGTTGCCATTTTTGTATTTTCAACCGTTGGCGCGGTTGGCGAGGTTAACATTCGCCCTCGTACCAATCTCACATAATTAGTATTCGCGGCATTTGAACTGGTGGGTTGACTATTTTTTCCTGAATTCGTCAGTACAATCCATGTCAACGATTGTGTTTTGGCGGCATAAATGGTGGAAGAAATAAATCCTTTATCCAGTGACATTTGAG
>OMIH01000132.1 GCA_900299045.1 Methylococcaceae bacterium | reverse complement strand
GCACAGGGGTGATGATTCCATTCATCAACCACGACGAGCCTGTCGCGCCATGTGTAACAGCAATGATGCCGGAGCAAATTTTAGCAATTTCATTCAAACGTGATTCCAGACTGCCATCACTCGTGCAATCGTAAAGTCCTTGGTCGGAAAATATGACATGTTGGGCTGAACGCACCAAAGTGAGAATCTCTTGCTTTTTTCCTCCATCTGCATCGATTAAAATTGGAATATTTTTTTGGACTGCGTGATGAACGGCGCGTTGCGCCCCTTCGATCCAGCGCGTGTCGGTCAGTAACAGGCCGACGTCTGAAAAATCAAATTTTATGGCGTCTTCATCAATCACAGCCTTTTGTCGATGCACGATGATGCAGCGCTCTCCATTACGGTCAACCAATACAATTGGTGCAATTGTTTTAAATCCGTCAACGCTGATGACATGATCGATGTCGATATTCTTGTCAGCAAGCTTTTTTAATAAAGCCTGTCCTGTAGAATCATTGCCCAAATGGCCCACAAATGAGGCATGTCCTCCTAATTGGGCAATAGCGACAGCGGCTGTTGAGGCCGGGCCACCGCCGCTTTCACGCGCATGAAGAGCATCAATTTTTTGGGCCGTGCGTGGAAATTCTTCAAGTTCAAAAACGCGATCCATAACGCAATGTCCGACACAAAGTATTTTATTGGATTTTAATGCATTATTTGACATTGACGCGTATCCAGTTTGGTGTTTGCAGCAAACCGAGAATGATGGCAAGCTTGTACAAGTAAGATGACAGGAGACAGTTAAGATTACAGCTGAGCGGCAGGATAACTTCTCTATTGTGATGAAAATAAATGAGTTTTCAAGAGGATCTCTGCGATTACAACATGATGAGTTCTTGTTCGATTTTTAATGCGTTTTATCTGAATGATTTTTTTAAGGGATAAGTGTTGACCATGCATAATACAAATCAACCAAGCCAAATTGTTTTTGATGTCGGGCATGTTTTAATTGAGTGGGATCCGCGCAATCTTTATAGAAAGATATTTGCTGATCCTGAGCAGATGGAATGGTTTCTAGCCCATGTTTTTACCGTGGATCTCAACAGAGAGTGTGATCGAGGATTATTGTTCAAAGACGCGGTCGCTCAAGCGACAGCCCGCTACCCCGATTGGCATGAAGCGATCAAGGCCTATGATGAGCGTTGGGAAGAGATGGTGCCGAGCGCTATTGTAGGGACTGTCGCGATACTAGAAGAGGCCCGTCGAAAAAATATCCCTACACATGCGATTACAAATTTCTCACATGAAAAATTCGAATTGACGCGCAAAAGATTTGATTTTCTCAATCACTTTATAACGCTGGTTGTGTCGGGCGAGGAACATTTACTTAAGCCTGATGCGGCAATTTTTGAACTGTTTTTGCAGCGGGCCGGGATTCAGGCCTCTGAATGCGTCTTTATTGATAATACATGGGCCAATGTGGAGGCCGCGCGTCAGATGGGCATGTCCACCATACATTTTACAAATCCTGAGACCTTGCGGATGGAACTACAAAAGCTAGGTTTTGATCTGTGAACGGTTCTGGCTGCCTAGAGGGGTGTAACGAACCAGTATCTTAAACCACCGTTTTTGAGGCAAAATCGGGTCATTTCTTGCGCATGATGAGGGCTTGATGAACTAAACGGGTTGCCTTTCCACTCAGTTTTGCTTGTCTTGCCTTGGCTTTGCCGAAAGCCAGTTTAAGTGCGGGGTAGGGGTGGCAGAGAGCGTTTTGAGATGCGGGCCATTGTCCATCCGGTTTGCTTGGTTTTCCCCATAATCAACACAGTTGTTCAGTAAATATCTAAATTTGTAAGAATATTGCTCATAAAGCTCCCAAAAAATGGAAAAAAATAGATCCTAAATTAGTGATTTGTTACTGAGTAAGCCTATGGTGAATGGGCGTAAAATCCAGCAACTTTGGCGGCATTTTTTTACGCTTTTAAGCGGGTTTTGTTTTGTATTTTTATATTCAATTTCAGTCTCTTACAGCCAAAATACAGGAGCGTTTCAACCTGATGCGGGCTCCCTCCTGCAAGGGATTGAGCGCAACAAGTTCAACCCCCAGCTTCCCGATGTGAAATCCCCTGAGGCGCTGCCTCAAATCCATCTGCTCAAAGGCAATGGCGAAAACCTTGTGCTTAAGCGTGTTTTGTTTGAGGGTAATTTGGCCGTTAAGACGCCTGATTTAGAACATGTGGCGGCGCCTTATCTCGATCATCCGCTATATTTTGCCGATTTGCAGAATTTGGCAGCTCAAATATCGCTGCTTTATCGACAGCGCGGTTATGTGGCGACTGTGAGCATTCCGCATCAAATTGTGGTGCGCGGAAATGTTCGGTTGAAAATTGTCGAGGCGCATTTTTCTGGCGCTGACATTGATCCACGTTCAAACGGACTAATCAAAAACGAATTTATCGTTCATCGCATTGAGCAGGCGTTAAAGCCTGGTGAATTGGTGGATTTGCAAAAACTAGACCGTGCTCTTTTGTTGCTGAATGATTTACCAGGCGCCTCTATGACAGGGGGACTTGATAGCGGGCACAAAGAGGGGGAAAGCCGCTATGTGGTTGTTTCACAACGCCGCAATCAAGTCACGGCAACAGCCAGTGTTGATAATTACGGAGCGCGCTCAACCGGAGAACAACGCTTCAATGGTGATATCAGTTTGAATAATGCTGTCGGTATTGGTGATTTGCTGACGGTAAGCGCTTTGCATACGTTCGGGAGTGATTATGGACGCTTTGCCGTTTCCTTTCC
The DNA here is from genome assembly GCA_900299045.1 of Methylococcaceae bacterium. Taxonomy (GTDB): domain Bacteria; phylum Pseudomonadota; class Gammaproteobacteria; order Methylococcales; family Methylomonadaceae; genus UBA10906. The sequence continues at coordinate 3,116 of OMIH01000132.1, read as the reverse complement.
TGTGCTGGATAATGGATTACGGTTTGAAGTCTCAGCGAGTGTGATGAAGTATCATCTCACTGCACCAGAGCTTAAATCAGGAAATTTTGCAGGTCAGTCCCAAACTTATGGGTTTGATTTAACCTATCCCATTGTCCGTTCGCGGGTGTTTAATTTAAATTTTTTGACAGGTTATGTGGGTAAAACATTTATCAACACGGCCAATCAGAATGTGTCATCACACTATCGTACCGATGCCATGAGCGTGGGTTTGAATGCTAATCTTTATGATGATATTTATATGACAGCCGTTAATAGTTTTAGCCTAACAGCGGTTACAGGCCTTGTTGATTTAAATGGCTCGCCAAACAAAGCTAGTGACTCTTTGACAACACAAACGCAAAATCAGTTTTCTAAAATCAAAGCCACTGTTGCACGAACCCAAACCTTGTCTGAGCAGCTTGAAGCCGTGGTCAGTACCACGGGGCAATATGCCTTTAAAAATTTAGATTCATCGGAAAAATTATTTGTCGGCGGTGTGTCTGGTGTCAGGGCCTATCCCTCAAGCGAGGGGGGTGGCAGTTCGGCTGTGATCGGAAATGGCGAGTTAAAATATAAATTGCCCTATGATCTCACAGTGTCAGGATTTTATGATATTGGCGCTGTTACGCAAAATATGAACAACCACTATAGTGGCGCTTTGACCAATAATCATTTGCTGTATCGCGGCTATGGGTTGAACCTGCTTTGGCAAGGGCCTTATCAATCGCAATATAAATTTACTTGGGCGCATCGGCAATCAGATAATCCCAATCCCAATCCTGCAAGCGGACGAGATCAAGATGGAACAAAAAAACTTGATCGCTATTGGCTCTCGGTTTCTGGAGGATTTTGATTTTTCAAATTAAATACTCCAAACCGCATAAAATCGATGATGATATCTTAGGATGAAAGCTTAGGTCGGATATGAACAAGACGAGGATAGAACACTGCAACGCTGCACGGCATAAAATTTTATGCTTCGCAGCTCTACTTTGTTGCGTGGCTTTTTCGCTTTTTATGTCTGACCGTGTACAGGCCCAAAGTGCAATTGTCGGTCAAGCCTATTATGAAGATGCATCCAATGCGCTGACATTTGAAGAGGTGAAAGATAAAAATTTTGTACCTTATAGGGGAATTTTTACACGCGGTTTTTCTCAATCCACTTTTTGGTTTCGTTTAGATTTAGACCCTCGTCAGGTTATCTCTTCACCAGGAGGATTTGATCAATCACTGTTTGTGCTAAGAATTTTACCCTCATTTTTGGATGAAATTGAATTTTTTGATCCTTCGCGCAAGGTGCCAAAACAGCGGTTAACAGGCACGCGTTTTCCAGGTTTTGATGATGAGCTTAAATCACCCAATTATCATTTTGTCATTGATCAACTCCATGAACCGCGACAGGTCTGGGTGCGATTAAAAACAAAGAGTTCAAATGTAATTGTGTTTGAAGTTTTAAGAATGCCGGCGTTGACATTTGCCGAACAACAGCAAACCTTTCTATACGGACTCTATTTTGGTGTTATTTTCCTAACATTCTTATTAGCGCTTTTGATTATAAAAATTGACTATGATAAAATCGTCTTAGTTTTTGCAATCAAGCAATTTGCGACAATTTTATGGGCCTTTGTAGATAGAGGATTTTATCGACTTTTTTTTGATGTCATGCCAGACCCATTGGCGTTAACAATTACACGACTTTATATTTCATTTTATGTTGTCGTAAGTTCAATTTATTTTGATTATGTCTTATTAAAAGAATTCAAATCATCTAAAATCGGACAACGCATTCAGCTAGCACTCATTGGCGTTATTTTTATAACCTTGTTCCTTTATTTAAATGGATATTACGCGCTCGGTATTCAAATTAATATGGCGACTGTATTTTGTGCAATTATCTCGTCATGGTTTATCGCCGTGACTTTACCGGGTGACGCTTTAAAAAATGATGACTATACTAAAAGCGTACCTAAATATGCCATTGTGCTGTGCTATTCGATTGTCTTCATTTTATTAATGCCAGCAGTTTTGCCGTTACTCGGCATCACACCTGCGACAAGCTTAACACTCAACTCACTCCTTTATCATGGCTTGTTGTCCTCTATTGCTCTTGCCACAGTTTTAGGATTACGTGCACGCTCGATTGTAGTGCGTCAAACAGAGCTTCAAGGTCAATTAGAATTGTCACAACGTTTGGCTGAAGAAGAGCGACAAAATCGAATTGAACAATCTAAATTCATGGCCATGCTGTCTCATGAACTTAAAACACCTTTGGCAGGTATTCGGATGGTGGCCGCGACAGAGCCAATTCAAACCACATCTTATGAGCAAATTGCTAATGCGGTTGATGATATTGATCAGATTATCGAACGATGCTTGCATGCGGAACGCATTCTTGAAGGCAATCTGATTGTACATGATGAGCCCATTGATTTAGCTGATATCCTTCAAAATTTATGCCGGCGTCATTTGCAAGCCGCACGGATCAAAGTGGAAATAGATCCTCTGCCTCCTCTTCAGACTGACCCACGATTGTTGCGTGTTATTCTGTCCAATTTAATTGATAACGCGTGTAAATATAGCGCCTTGGATACATATGTCGAGGTAAGGGCTCATATAGCAATCAAAAATACAAAATCATATTTTGAGGTGATTATTGATAATGAACCCATTTATCAAGATTGGCCTGATGCCTCAAAATTATTTTCCAAATATTATCGAAGTCAGATAGCCCATCGCGTCACTGGATCTGGCCTTGGCCTTTATCTTGTTCATCAATTCACCCGAATGTTGAATGGGCAAATCCTCTATCAACCAACCGAAACAAAAGTCCGTTTTATACTTTCCATTCCTATCACTGTGTAAAGCGTGAATTTTTTATATAAGAAGGTGTTTTGTGATCAGTTTGTGTCTGTGCGTTGTGAAAGTTTTGTTGCCATGACATCGTCCTTATCAATTGCTGTTGTTGAAGATCATGATTTTTTAAGAAATTCAACGCTCAATCTTTTGCGTGACAAAGGATATCAGGCAATTGGATATTTTTGCGCTGAAGATTTGGCAGATGAAAATTTAACAATCCAGCCTGATCTCTATATTAT
>OMIH01000131.1 GCA_900299045.1 Methylococcaceae bacterium | reverse complement strand
TCTGTAATCGAAGTAGTCAGTGTCAACGACGTTACTAAGCCTTGGCAATCTCCGCTCCAACCTCTAAATTCATAGCCTTTTGATGTTGTCGTTTTAAGAGTGACCGGTGTGTCCGGTGATTGAGATAATAAACAGGTTTTACTACCCGCTTTCATCGTTGACTTACAATTAATACCCGCAGGTGTGCTAGTTACTGATCCACCTGTTCCATTCACTGTTACGCGAGTGATTGAATTAATGTTATCAACTATTTCACTTGTATACATATTTTCAATAATGACTTTTTTTAGACAAAAACTAAAACCGCAATCTATTGCCTTATTAATATAGGGAGTATCTATGGAAGTATATGGGGTGTCCATTATGTTAACAGCGGCAGGTATAAGACTAATGGAAATTGTTTGGTATTGACTGATTTTATTTACAATATCTATACCACTAATGATATCAGCAAAAACAGTATACCCATTCGTACTATTAGACGTTTTATCGAATCCATTATTAGAAGTTACATTAAAGAAAAATTGCGATGTTACTGAATCAGGTAAACCTTTTGGGTACATCATAGCTACTGTATTAGCCTTATTTTTTAGATGATAATATGCTTGATTTGATTCGTTACTAATCGGAACTAAAGGCTTTTTATCTAAAGTAGTTTTAGGTTGAGAGGTTTGCGCATCAATTACACCGCCTTGAATATAACCGCCTCCATTTTTTACAATATTATGAAATATCGTATTTTTATAAAATCCTTTGTTTGTATAATTTAAAAAGTTTTCCGAACTTTTAGGTGCATTGTTCCAATCTAACTGCATTGTAATGGTGCCAACATTCGTTTGCATTTCAATAATAGAAGGATGAGTTGTAGCATAAGCTGTACTTATGCTGGTTGCAATTAGAAGTGAAGTGAATAAGAAACGCATTTTTTTAAGCTCCAAAGTATAGGGGCGATTTTTGTCCGCCCTGTGAGAATGAGCCACGATTTGAGGAAAGCAAATAATGGCTCGGTTAATTATAATGTTACGACAATTTTTTATATTTCAATCGACGTGGCGAATCAGCGTCTGTTCCTAAACGACGATGACGATCCGCTTCGTAGTCTGCGTAGTTTCCTTCAAACCACACCACTTGACTATCGCCTTCAAACGCTAAAATATGCGTAGCGATACGATCAAGGAACCAACGATCATGCGAAATGACCACAGCACAACCAGGGAAATTGAGTACCGCATCTTCAAGGGCACGTAGCGTTTCAACGTCCAAATCATTTGTTGGCTCGTCAAGAAGTAAGACATTGCCGCCCGTTTTAAGTAATTTCGCCAAATGCACACGATTGCGCTCACCACCGGATAAGTCTCCGATGAATTTTTGTTGATCCCCACCTTTGAAATTAAAACGTCCCAAATAAGCGCGTGAAGGGGTTTGATAATTACCGACGGTAATCATGTCAAGACCTTCTGATACTTCCTCAAATACGGTGCGTTTTGCATCCATATCATCACGAAGTTGATCAACATAAGCGAGTTTAACCGTTTGACCAATAACCAGTTCACCCGAATCTGGCTGTTCAAATCCTGCCATAATTCTAAACAGGGTTGTTTTACCTGCGCCATTAGCACCGATAATGCCAACAATACCGCCTTGTGGTAACTTGAAATTTAAATCGCTAAATAGCAAGCGATCACCAAAAGATTTTGAAATACCATTGGCCTCAATCACCACATCACCCAATCTTGGACCGGGTGGAATGTAAATTTCTTGGGTTTCATTGCGTTTTTGCGTTTCAACAGAGGATAATTCTTCAAAACGCGCTAAACGCGATTTACTTTTGGCATGGCGACCTTTTGCACCTGAGCGCACCCATTCCAATTCCTCTTTCATGGCTTTTTGGCGTGCCGATTCTTGTTTTTCTTCTAACAATAAACGGGCACTTTTTTGATCAAGCCAACTGGAATAATTGCCTTCCCATGGAATGCCTGACCCACGATCAAGCTCAAGAATCCAGCCAGCAACGTTATCAAGAAAATAACGGTCATGCGTGACAGCCACCACCGTGCCCGTGTAATCATGTAGGAAGCGCTCAAGCCATGCGACAGATTCTGCATCCAAATGGTTGGTTGGCTCGTCAAGCAGTAACATATCGGGATTAGAAAGCAATAAACGACAAAGTGCCACGCGACGTTTTTCACCACCAGATAAGGTCGCCACATTCGCATCCCAATCCGGTAAGCGTAGCGCATCAGCGGCAACTTCTAATTTACGCTCTAAATTATGCCCATCACACGCGTTAATAATATCTTCAAGACGTGCTTGCTCCGCCGCCAATTTATCAAAATCCGCGTCTGGCTCTGCATAATCTAAGTAAACTTGGTCTAATTGCGTTAACGCGGCTTTGACTTCTTCAACCGCTTCTTCAATATTACCGCGAACAGTTTTCGTTAAATCCAGTTGTGGTTCTTGAGATAAATAGCCAATGTTAATGCCTTTGAGCGGATTAGCTTCCCCTTCAATTTCCGTATCAAGACCCGCCATAATGCGAAGTAGTGTGGATTTACCTGAACCATTTAACCCGAGTACACCAATTTTCGCGCCAGGGAAGAACGATAAAGAAATATTTTTGAGAATATATTTTTTGGGTGGGACAATTTTGCCCACTCTGTGCATGGAATAAATGTATTGAGCCATAATATGTTAGCCAAAAAGTGAAAATAAAATACTGTCTAAATTATATCAAATTACGCGAGTTTGCTGTGACGTTTGGAATAGAGAAAATAAAACACAAGTCCCATCGCAAGCCAAATTAAAAAACGCCACCACGTCTGAGCCGGCAGAAAAGCCATCAATGCACCGCATGACATCATGCCAAGTAAAGGAAAAAGAGGGCTAAAAGGCGTGCGAAAGGGGCGTTTTAATTTAGGTTGCGTAAAACGCAGAACAATAACGCCAAAACAAACCAAGGCAAAAGCCGCCAATGTGCCAATATTAACGAGTTCAGCTAAATCACCAAGGGGAATTAAACCCGCAATAATTGCCATTATGACACCGCAGAGAATAATGACACGAATGGGAGTTTGTGTTTTATGGTGTAGATGGTTAAAAAATTCGGGTAATAAGCCATCACGCGACATAGCGAAAATAATGCGTGTCAAACCATAATAAAGCACAAGCATCACTGTGGTTAAACCAGCAATGACCCCTGTTGCAACCAGTGCTGATGCCCAATTAAATCCCAGTAATTTCAGTGCATGCGCCACAGGTGAAGCGACATTGAGTTCATCGTAATGCACAACGCCTGTAAGCAGTGCAGAAACGAGAATATAAATTAACGTGCAAAAAACCAGTGACACCACAATACCAAAAGGTACGTCACGTTGAGGGTGTGCGGCTTCTTCAGCAGCAGTAGACACCGCATCAAATCCAACGTAAGCAAAGAAAACAATCGATGCACCCGCCAATACGCCTACCGTTTTACCGTCTGGCAGTGTTTGAAACCAGCCAAACGGCATAAAAGGATGCCAGTTTTCGGGGTTAACATTAAACATAGCAAGCGCAATAAAAATCGTAATGGTCATTAATTTAATGCACACCATCATGTTATTAATTTTTGCACTGTGTTTAACGCCTGCAATGAGTAATCCCATGAGCAATAAAATAATCATCGACGCGGGTAGATTGATTATGCCACCTAATTTAGGGGCTTTTGTGAGGGTATCGGGTAGCCCCATTCCCAGTGCACTAAGCGCGTTATTAAAATAACCTGCCCAACCATTTGCGACAGCCGCCACAGAAATAGCATATTCAAGCAATAAATCCCAGCCAATAATCCACGCAATTAATTCACCAAAAGCTGCGTAACTATACCCATACGCACTTCCACACCCTCCGACTGCTGAGGCGAGTTCAGCGTAAGAAAGCGCTGCAAATGCACAAGCAAATCCCGCCACAACAAATGACAAAACTACAGCGGGCCCTGACTGCGTAGCAGCGGCAATACCAGTGAGAACAAAAATACCCGTCCCAATAATGGCGCCCACACCTAAAAAAGTTAAGTCCCATTTTGATAAACAGGCGTTGAGATGGTGCGAGGCGTGGTCATGTTTTGAGGCAATCGCTTTTGTGCGAAAAAGTTGTTTCATTCAAAATTACCTTAGAGGATATAGTGAGGCGTATTCTTGATTAAAAATTAGTTGATAAGTATTAGCCTGCAGGCCATGTCATTTGCCGCCCTGCAAGTAAATGAATATGTAGATGATAAACAGCTTGTCCGCCTTGTTCATTACAATTTATGACGGTGCGGTAGCCTGCGTCAGCGATGCCTTGTGCTTTAGCGAGTTGAGCGGCGGTTTGCACTAGTTCACCGAGTAAAACGGGATCGTCAATTTCGTTAAGCGTGGAAAAATGTTTTTTAGGGATAATTAAGATATGAATAGGCGCTTGAGGGGCAATATCTCTAAACGCAAGAATGCGATCATTTTCAAATACGATATCGGGTTTAATGTCACCTGCGACCATTTTACAAAATAAGCAATTTTCTGACATAGTGGCACTCCAATTAGTTGAATATTAATTGATTTTTTGCGGCGATTACCATGTTGCAATCGCTGATTTTGCGTTACATTGCGCGATAATTTCGTCTAATTGCCGCTTATTTAATGGATGCTTGGTGGCGTGATGCGTTTGCGTGTCATCAACACAAAACAATTGATAATCTTTTTTCGCAAAGGTGGCAATTTGACATTTTTTATACGGTTGATTTTCAAAAGGCATTTTCGCTTGCGGATTACTCAAGTTGAGGGCGGTATTATCAATAATGCTTGGCGCATAAATCACGAAATCCTCTTTCATGGCAAGTACGGCGCGGTATTGTAAATCACTAGTTTGATAAAGAAATCCAACCTCAATTTCGTGCACATTGAGTTTCATAAAAATACGTCCATTTTTGTTATCAAATTTTAAACAACGTTAGAGTCTAATTCGTTTCGGTAGGTTTGTGAAGATGTTGCCTAATATCAAACACTTTTCGTTTCTTGTTTCGAGGAAAATGCACTAATTCAAGCTCTTGCTCTGAAAAAAAACTAATGCCAATAGATGTGCCAATTTCAACATGATGACTTTGCGCTACATTAAACGGGGTTCTTAGAATCTCAACCAGCTCATGCGCGACAGCATCCGCGTTTTCTAACGAGCTAACCTCTTCAAGCAAGATGACAAATTTATCATTCCCCATAGGTAAAATCATGTCACTTTCACGCAATCGATGATGAATACGATCCGCGATGTCTTGCAAAAGCCCGTCAAGATCGTCAATGACCTCCTCGTTAAAGCGGTGGAAATCATTTACGTTAATATTGAGCTCTAATACCGCTCCTTGTTTGCATCCTTCTTCACGGCGCTCTAGTGCAAAGTGGTGATGATGTAAGTGTTGGTTTTGCAATGTATTTTGTGATATTTTATCGTTTTCATTGGTTGAGTTGACCATAATCGATACCTAGTGCTCTCTGAAATTATATATACTTACAACACATGGGTTGCTTTATAACGTCTTATAGTCCATAGCATACTATAAAAAAAATCTTCAAAAATATATTTTTCAAAACCGTGCGGTACATCACATTTTTGGGATTTTTTCATTGTATCTCAAATTCGCATTCGCTAAATTGAGGTATTAAAGTAAAAAATTGAAAGGTTCACTTTTCATTATGGCGCCTAATCTTTTATAAGTAGTGGCAACGGTTAAATTAACACGTTACTTAACAAATCTGAATACATGACAAAAAATCAAGTTTGAAGACTAACATCATTCCAAGCAAAGCACCCACTAAACAATCTCTTTTTGTTTTGTGCCATGGAAAATGTTGCTTTAAGCGTTCTGACAGTTCAGCGATTTCTTGCATTGTTTCTGCTAAAAATCAGCATATTTTGC
>OMIH01000130.1 GCA_900299045.1 Methylococcaceae bacterium | reverse complement strand
CGCGACTGCCACCAGTGGCACATTATGAAAATGAACCCGAAATTTCCGAAATTGCCGGCTGGTTGATGGCGGCTGAATTGCTTGCCGTTGGTGTCGATTTTAGTTTTGCGCCTGTTTTAGATGTCGATTGTGGTGTCAGTGAAATTATTGGCAATCGCGCATTTTCACAAAATTCACAAAAAGCCACCCAACTCGCCAGTGACTTTAGACGCGGCATGAATCTCGCCGGCATGGCAGCCACAGGCAAGCATTTTCCTGGACACGGTGCTGTTGCGCTTGATTCACATTTAACCCTTCCCGTTGATACGCGCGAGTTAACTGCACTCAGAGAAAGCGACTTGCAACCCTTTCGTCAGCTCATTCATGAAGGACTCGAAGCGATTATGCCTGCGCATGTTTTATATTCACAAATTGATGCGCAACCTGCAGGATTTTCAACATTTTGGATGCAAACCGTATTGCGTGGTGAATTCGCATTTGATGGGGTCATCTTTAGTGATGATTTAAGTATGGAAGGGGCGGCAAGTGTGGGAAGTTTTGCAGAGCGTGCAAAAGTGGCATTACATGCCGGATGCGACATGGTACTTGTCTGCAATAATCCAAGTGCAGCCCAAGATGTTTTAAATGCACTCCCTATCGAAAATAACGCTAATCGAGAAAGACGATTGCAAAAAATGCGTGGGCAATTTACCTATCGCACTCTTGAACAATTGCAAGCTTCAAAAAAATGGCAACAAGCGGCTTTTTTAGTACGCGATTTTTCACAACGCAATTCATAAACGATTTTTCACTTAAATAATCAGCAAAAAAGATAAATGTCACAAAAAAGGAATTATGCGATTTTTTAAAATGAAACTTCCTGCAGGATTGTCCACTATCATTTTATGCGCTTTGATTTTGTTGTCACTTCAGTTGATGAGTAGCGCAACACAAGAGTCCTCTAAACTCAGCGCTATGTATTCGTGGCTCTTGTGGATCAATGGTGCGGGAAGTATTGCGTTACTGGGCTTGGTCGGTGTGAATCTCTACTCACTCACTCGCCAACTCAAACGCCGCGAAGCCGGTTCGCGCTTAACGATTCGTATGGTCACTTTATTTGTCGTATTAGCGCTCTCACCAGCGGGCATTGTGTTTTATTTTTCGATGCAATTTCTCCATCAAGGCATTGATAGCTGGTTTAACGTTGAAATGGATAGAGCAATGGAAGACGCGCTGGAACTCAGTCAAGCGTCACTTGATCAACGTATTCGTTGGAACCTCATGCAAACGCAACAATTAGTTGAGAAAATTGCTGAATTACCTGAATCTCAAGCGGGTTTAGAGTTGGAAAATTTTCGCGTACTCTCCAATGCCGCTGAAATGACGTTATTTTCACGTCAAAACCGCATTATTGCTTCAAGCAGTACCAACCCAAGTGATATTCTGCCAAGCTTGCCCGATGAACATACTTGGCTGCAACTACGCCAAAATGGTGAATACGCCGCGCTCGCCACTGTTCGTAAAGAAGAATTGATGATTCGTATTATTTTAACGCTTAAGGGAAAAGACCCTCGTTATCTGCAAGCGCTCTATCCTGTCCCTGTGCGTATTGCTGATTTAGCGGATTCTGTCGAATTTGCCTTTGTGCGTTATCAAGAAATGAATTTTTTGCGCGGCTCACTCAAAATGACTTTTTCGCTCGCGCTGTCTTTAGTGTTACTGATGAGTTTGCTCGCGGCAATTTGGATTGCCTTTATCAGTATTCGCATGATTATCGCGCCAGTCAAAGAATTAGTGAAAGGCACGCAAGCCGTTGCGTCAGGCAAATATGATCAACAACTGCCTGTGATAGCGCAAGACGATTTGGGTTTTTTAGTGGAATCGTTTAACGAAATGACGCAGCGCATCGCACGCGCCAGTCAAGAAACTCGCATCGCCAGTTTTGAAGTAGAAAATCAACGTGCTTATTTAGAAACCATTTTGGCGAATTTAACCGCTGGTGTGATGAGCTTTGATGCAAATCATAAAATCCGAACCGCTAATCAAGCCGCTTACAAAATTTTTCACGTCCCTGTTACGCAATTTGTGGGCGAAACATTATTAAAATTGGCTCAAGATTATGCCGAACTTGCTGAACCGCTAAAATCCATTCAGCGGTTTTTAGAACAATCTGACGATATTTGGCAACAACGTTTAGCCTTTTTAGGCTCTAACGGACGACAGGAATTGCTCTGTCGCGGAACGCCTTTATTTTCACAAGACGGTCGAAAAGTGGGCGCTGTTGTTGTATTTGACGATGTGACAGATTTAATTCAAGCGCAAAAAAATGCGGCTTGGGGTGAAGTAGCAAGGCGTTTAGCACATGAAATTAAAAATCCACTCACGCCCATTAAATTATCCGCTGAACGTCTGCAACACAAATTAGCCGATAAACTCATTGATGCCACCGATGCCGATATGCTTCAGCGTTCAACACGCACTATCGTACAGCAAGTTGAGGCAATGAAAGAAATGGTCGATGATTTTTCAGAATATGCAAAGCCATCAAAAAAACAAGCCGTCAATATTGATTTAGCGGCGTTAGTACAAGAAGTCTTATCGCTTTATGTAGTGAAATCGGGCGTGCATTTTAATTTTCACAGCGAAAACTACGATCTAATGATTTATGGCGATCCTGTCAGTATTCGTCAAGTGTTACATAATTTAATTAAAAACGCACTTGAAGCTATTGAAGAAAAAGGACAAATTGATATTAATTTACATCGTGTACAAAAAAACAATATCGATTTTATCGAAATTGCTTTGTATGATGATGGCATTGGCATTAAAGAACAACAGCTCGAACAAATTTTCGAGCCCTATGTCACCACAAAAATAAAAGGCACTGGACTGGGTCTTGCGATTGTGAAAAAAATTATTGAAGAACACGGTGGTGCTATCTGGGTTGATGCTAGCCGAAAAATAGGGGCAGGCTTTATTATTCAATTACCTGCGCTGTAAATTTAGCGTACGTTATTACGTTATATAGTTATCAGACGAGAACAATCATGGACAATTATCACGAAAATAAAAAAGCACGACGCATCGCGGCGATTGCTTATTTACTTTTTATAACCTTTATTGTGGGTGGAACGCTTTTGTCACAGCAAAATTCGTCCAAAGCCAACAATAGCGAATCAAAACAATTGAATTCAGCTAATTAAGAGAAAAATATATGAAAAAAACACGTTGGTTACTTGCCACCATTTTAAGTTTAGTGAGCGTTTTCGCTAACGCAGCTGATGAAGCGGCGTTAAAACAATTAAAAGCCTTTCTAAGTACATCTAAATCCATTACCGCAAATTTCAAGCAAGTATTACTTAACGAAGCGGGTGATCCACTACAAACAAGTTACGGGCAATTCTATTTGCAACGCCCAGGAAAATTTCGTTGGGACTACACGAAACCGTTTCAGCAACAAATTATGTCAACTAGCGGAAAAGTGTGGTTTTATGATACGGATTTAGAGCAAGTGACCATTAAAAAACTCGATGAATCAGTTGGCTCAACGCCTGCCCTGCTACTCAGTGGCGATGTTCCGCTTGAAGATAACTATACTATCGAGCAACAAGGCACTGAAGGTGATATGCACTGGATTAAACTTGTTCCCAAAAGCCAAGATAGTACATTTAAATCCGTGCTTATTGGACTTGAAAAGGGGAATTTAAGCGGAATGCAACTCAATGACAATTTTGGTCAATTAACCCGAATTTATTTTTCAAACTTAAAGTTGAATCAACCTATCAATGCGGATTTATTTGAATTCAAAGCGCCTGCGGGGGCAGATGTTTTTTCTGAGTAACTAGCCGCGTGTCGCACTTGTGTCACACTACAGACAAAATGTAAACACTGTTGTTTTTTATTGACATCTCGGAAAATAATTTCAATCAAACGGCTTATTTATTGATAAATAAGGTTTTTTTTGACTTTAAAAAAATAAACTAAAACTTGTAACAAAGTAATTTTGCTGGTATTATTGCCACCGACAAATGAATTTTGTTGCATAAAAACAAATTTATTTTTTTACCCCAACGCTTTATTGAGG
>OMIH01000129.1 GCA_900299045.1 Methylococcaceae bacterium | reverse complement strand
CCTACACCGGGTTGTACGCTACTGCCGTTGTAAGGAAAACCCCATGCGCTCGTGGTATTCCATAAATCTTGCGCGGTCGGGTTATTATTTGCGGAAATGCCGTAACTCAGTGGTGTGTCGAAAAAATCATCATTGTCAGCAAAACGAATATCCGTGTTATCCAAAGCCAAACGCTCTGAAAATCCATCAAACGTAAACTGACTAAACGCGCCTACGTTGCCGTAGATTTTTCCCGCATAAAATAAAGATGCTTGGTCAAAAGTAAAATTGTTATTTTTGTTGTAGCCGGTACCGGTTAAATCTTGGTCGCCTTTTGTATTGGTAAATGAGCCTTCAATCATGCCGCTGACGGCTGGAATGTTCGATTCTTTGCCACCACCTAAGGTGTAGCCGCCTAATTTAAAATCACGTCCAAATGGCGTTAAATTGGGACCAAACGATTGTGTGTGGCATTGACTACACGCAGCACCTGTTTGACGTGAAAAACTCGGTACCGCATTCGCATTACCGCTTAAAACAAAGAACATGAACGTGAGGAAGAAATAGAAAAAGTGGTATTTTTTTATGGGCATAATGGTTTCTAAGTTGATGACGTATAAACGTTGAACGTCTAAAAAATCGATAGCATTTTTTTGAGTTATTTGAATTGGTGTAAGTTTAAATGGGAATATTTCCCACGTCAATAGATGGCAACATAATAACTTAGCGCTTATTGACTGAATGTCATTGAGTTGGCTTTGGGAGAGAAATAATGATGAGTGAAAAAAAAGCGCCCCGTTTAAAATCTAAACGGGGCGCTTTTAGGATTCGAATTAACGAGGAGAAATTAACCGTTAATCAAATAGTGGACAAAGATACTACCAGCGTAACCTGCTGCAATAGCTGGTGTCCATTTCAAATGGCTAAAGAATGTATATTTATGGTTTGATTGACCCATTAACGCAACGCCTGCCGCTGAACCCACAGACAACAATGAACCACCCACGCCCGCTGTTAACGTCACAAGCAACCATTGGTATAAATCCATATCAACGCCCATGTTAAGTACCGCAAACATCACAGGGATGTTATCCACAATCGCTGAAATTAAACCAACCAAAATGTTAGCGGTTGTTGGACCAAGACCGTTGTATATACCATTAGATAATAATTCTAAATACCCAATATAACCTAAACCACCCACCGCAAAGACCACGCCAAAGAAGAACAACAATGTATCCCATTCTGCGTGCATGATTTTGTTGAAAATATTAAAGCCGTCATGATCACCTGCTTTATGTGCTTGCATTTTCAAGTAGTAACCAAATAACATTAATGCAGATAAACCGGTCATCATGCCCATGAAAGGTGGCAGATGGAGAACTTGTTTAAAGCTCACCGCAGCGCCGATAGTGCAAAGGAACATAAAGCAGATAATCAATGCACCTGGCTTTAATTGAACTGCTTCTTCGCTTGTTGCTTGTGGTTGTTCATTAGGAACAGCCCAGTACATAATCGCTGCAGGAATACCGTAGTTTGCCACCGAAGGAATGAACAATTTAAAGAAGTCAAAGAATTCAGCGTATTCTGCTTGCCAAACCATCAATGTGGTAATATCGCCAAACGGACAGAATGCACCACCTGCATTCGCTGCGATAACAAGGTTAACAAAGCCAATGCTGACAAACTTTTCATTATCCGCACCTACTGCCATTACCACCGCACCCACTAAAAGCGCAGCGGTTAAGTTATCGGCAACTGATGACAGGAAGAATGTAATCACGCCGGTGATTAAAAACAATTGACGATACCCAAATTGTTTTCTTACTAGCCATGAACGCAGTGCTTCAAACACGTTACGCTCAGACATTGAGTTAATGTATGTCATCGCGACGAGTAAGAACAACATCAATTCTGCGTATTCTTTCACGTCATGCTCAAAAGCTAAGTGCATTTCGTGCGTTGGAACGCCTTTTTGTTGCGCCAAAATTGACGCGTGCGCCCAAATAATGCCTGCCGCTAAAATGACGGGTTTTGATTTACGCATGTGCGTAAATTCTTCAGTCATCACAAAGCCGTAAGCAATCAAGAAAATCAACACGGTGTAAATACCGCGCTCAGTTCCTGTCATATCTAAATTTTGAAAACCTTCAGCCAGTGCCAATTGAGGCACCAGCAAGGTTAACAATGCCAAAACAACAAATTTCATATATCCTCCACCTTTATTTTTAATAAATTAAAATGCACATCAACATATTATGGTATCACCAACTAATAAATTTTGTCATTTTATGACGTGGGGTATATGATTGCCACTCACTTTATTGGCTTTTTATAGGGTCTGAAAACCATTTTTTATGTACCAATATAATCATAACGATCAAATTCTTATTGAAGAACGTGTCGCGCAGTTTAGGCGGCAAACCGAGCAGTTTTTAAATGGCGAGATTTCTGAAGACGGCTTTCGAGCGCTTCGTCTTAGAAATGGGGTGTATATTCAAACTCATGCACCTATGTTGCGTGTTGCCATTCCTTACGGTCTACTGAATGCAAAACAGCTTCATACGCTCGCACACATTGCGCGTACTTATGACAAAAATTACTGTCATGTGACCACGCGTCAAAATGTACAGTTTAACTGGCCAAAATTAGAGCAAATTCCCGATATTTTAGCGGAACTCGCGCAAGTGCAAATGCACGCGATTCAAACGAGTGGTAACTGTATGCGTAATACGACCAGTGACCATTTAGCCGGTGTTTGCGCGGATGAAATTGAAGATCCGCGCCCGTACTGCGAAATTATTCGTAAATGGACAACGCTACATCCTGAATTTGATTATTTGCCCCGTAAATTTAAAATCGCTGTCAGTGGTTCAACAACGGATCGCGCGGCGACTCAATTTCACGATATCGGCTTACATTTAGTCAAAAACGAGGCTGGCGACATTGGTTTTAAAGTGTTTGTTGGCGGTGGGTTAGGGCGTACGCCCATTATTGGACAAGTGATTTGTCCTTTCTTGGAAAAAAAGCATATTCTGTCTTATTTAGAAGCAATCTTGCGCATTTATAACTTGCTAGGTAGACGCGATAATAAATACAAAGCGCGGATTAAAATTCTGGTGAAAGAAACAGGACTTGAAAAATTCACGCAATTAGTGGAAACCGAATGGGCATTGATTCGTGATAAGTTAGAAGTCAGCGATGCCCATTTTGCCGCAATGAAAGCGCATTTTACGCCATTTGATTATGATAAAAATGCCGCGCAAGACGTGACATTTGCTGCGCATACGCAAGAAAACAACGCGTTTGCAACGTGGATAAAATATAACACGCAAGCGCATAAAGTTGACGGCTACCGTATTGTCTTTTTATCGCTCAAAGCCCCTGATTCTCCACCGGGTGATTTAACCTCCGAGCAGCTTGATGCGATTGCTGAGTTAGCAGTGAAATACAGCTTTGGTGAAATTCGTAGCACGCACCGCCAAAATTTCGTATTTGCTGATGTGAAACAAGCGGATTTATTTACATTATGGCAAGCCTTAGCCGCGCAAAAGTTAGTCACGCCCAATATCGGCATGGCAACAGATATTATTTGCTGCCCTGGTCTTGATTTTTGCTCATTGGCGAATGCGGGTTCTATTGGCATTACGCAAGACATCAATGACGTACTTGATAATGTGGATTATTTGCATGATATTGGTGATGTGAATATCAATATTTCGGGTTGTATGAATGGTTGCGCCCATCAAAGTGTCGGGCACATTGGCATTTTAGGGGTCGATAAAAAAGGCGTTGAATGGTATCAATTTACATTAGGCGGTTCATCGTCTAATGAAGCGGCAATTGGTGAGCGTTTAGGTCCTGCTATTCCTAAAAGTGATGTAGCGCAAGCCGTTGAAACAATTTTAAATGTTTACGTTCAAATACGTTTAGATGAAGAGCGCTTTTTGGAAACGGTAAAACGGGTTGGCATTGAGCCTTTCAAGGAGAAAGTGTATGCAAGTCATTAAAAATAAGCAGCTAATTGATAATCATTGGACGTATGTCGCAGACGATGCACCACTTGCCTCTGGCAATATTTGTGTATCACTTGCACGTTGGCAACATGAAAAAAATCAACTTATGGCGCATGATGGCAATTTAGGGGTACGCATTTCACCGGCTGATGATGTGAATCAACTCATTGAGGATTTGCCAAAATTAGCGTTGATTGAGTTGGCGGTATCGGATTTTGCTGATGGGCGTAGTTTTTCACAAGCGTATTTGCTACGCAATCGCCATGCGTATCAAGGTGAAATTCGTGCTGTAGGAACGTATTTAGCTGATCAAGCGTTTTATTTTTCACGCGTGGGCGTTAATGCGTTTGAATCGGAGCATTTAGCACAAACGCAAAATACATTGAATGATTTTACGGTGTTTTATCAGTAAACGAATTCTTTGCGAGATTTGATGAGAAACAGTGGAATTCACGCGCTCTATCGTGTATTCTACTGCTATACACACGGGGGCGACATGGCTTCGACGTGGGTAGCGAAACCTAGAGTGCATGTCGAGGACAGTACACCTCGTAAATCCTACTGAAACTTAAGTATTCGCAAACGACGAAAACTACTCAATGGCTCTAGCTGCTTAATAACAGCACCATTCCTTTGACCATCTGTGCTTATGCGGGTGGAGTCCTTCGGGGCGCTCAGAGGTCATTTACATAAGATCGCGCTGAAGTCTGTCCGGTATGGATGCGCTAAAACTTGACGGAATCGCTTGTGACCTTTTTGGCTCGTCGGAATGTCACAGGCTAAATCAAAGCACGAGATAAGCATGTAGACCTTGTGGCGGAGTGCTTACGGACGGGGGTTCAATTCCCCCCGCCTCCACCAAATAAAGATTCAAAGATGTTCTAGGAAGTACATTAAACCCGCGAATTTAAAGGTTCAGCGGGTTTTTTATTGCCTATAATGTCCGATAATGTTCGTTGACATCCAAATATTTAAGGGGTATAAAATCGGGGTATACTCATTTCTTTATAAACCGATACCCCTAAATGCCTCTATCAGATACCACCATAAAAGCCGCAAAGCCAAAAGAAAAGGCTTATAAGATCACCGATGAAAAAGGGATGTTTCTTTTGGTTCAACCGAGTGGCGGCAAGTATTTTCGATTGAAGTATTATTTTGCCAATAAAGAAAAATCACTCGCCTTGGGGGTGTACCCCGAAACCTCACTCAAACAAGCACGAGAAAAACGCGATATCGCTAGAAAGCAAATTGCAGAAGGTATCGACCCAAACGAATACAAAAAAGCAACCAAGGCGGCAAGAGTTCAAGATATAGAAAATAGTTTTGAAGTTGTTGCTCGTGAGTGGGGGAGTAAGAAGGTAACAAATTGGGATGATAAAAGTAATCGAAATAAACGAATGTTGGAGAAAAATATTTTCCCATGGCTAGGGCATCGACCCATTAAGGATATTTTACCGTTTGAAATTTTGACTTGTTTAAGACGGATTGAAGAAAGAGGGGCGATTGAAACGGCTCACCGAACACTTCAAATTTGCGGACAAGTTTTTCGTTATGCCGTGGCAACCACTCGCATTGATAGAGATATTACAGCCGATTTGCGTGGCGCGTTACAATCAGTAAAAGGTGGGCATTTTGCATCAATTACAGATCCTAAAGAACTCGCGCCATTGGTATTTGTTCGTCCAAGTGAATTAACACATGCAGAATGGTCACACATCGATTTTGAAGCTAAAGAATGGCGGTATTTAGTTACCAAGACACAGACACAACACATCGTCCCTTTATCCAATCAAGCTATAAACATATTAAACGCCATTCAACCCATCACAGGACACGGGAAGTATGTTTTCCCCAGTGCAAGAACACCAAACGGCTCACGCGCCATGACAAGTGAAGCATTACTAGCCGGATTACGTCGTATGGGGTTTGGCAATACAGAAATGACAGTCCACGGCTTTAGAGCGACAGCACGCACAATACTCGATGAAGTTTTGAAGTTTCGTCCGGATTTTATAGAGCATCAATTAGCGCACGATGTAAGAGATCCTAACGGATGTTCTTATAATCGCACCGCGCATTTAGAGGAACGACACAAAATGATGCAAGATTGGGCAGATTATTTGGATTCACTCAAATTAATCGTATAACCGAATCAAGTTTCGGACTGGATTATAAAAAAAGCATGGAAGTTATGAACAAGTTTACACACAAGACAACTGATTGATTTTTATTTAAAAAAAGGGATTATGCACAGATTTTGCGCTCCCTAATAGTAATAACAATATAAT
>OMIH01000128.1 GCA_900299045.1 Methylococcaceae bacterium | reverse complement strand
TTTATGCGCCCTTTTCAAAAACTCATTCGCTATGCTATCGAAGATGGTGCGGAAAGCACGGTTGAAAATATTAAAAATCTCATCGATGTTAACTATTCTTAAAAATACAAACACAACATCGTTTTTTATTTATCTATTTTGGAGTTTTGATTATGCCTTTTATTGTTGAAAAAGATGGTGGTGGTTTCATTCCACAAGTACTTTCTGCGATTTTAGATGAATGTGTTAATGGCGTTACTTTAGCGGATCCTGATTTAGAGGATGCGCCAATTGTTTATGCCAACAAAGCGTTTGAGCGTTTAACCGGTTATGAGCAAGAAGAGATTATTGGTTTTAATTGCCGTTTTTTACAAGGCACAGACCGTGATCAAAACGCGCGCACACAAATCGCAGAAGCGATGAAAAAGAATGAAGCGATAGAGGTCACACTACGCAATTATAAAAAGGACGGTACGCTATTTCATAATCGCCTCAAAATTACCCCCTTATTTGATCGCAAACATCGGGTGATTTACTACCTTGGTGTACAGTACGACATTACTGACCAAGTAGCTGCCAACAATGAAATTAAAGAGCTTAATGTACTAATTGACGCGCTATCAAAATAAAAAAAGCGAATTCAAAATCGTTGTTTTTTGATAGTTTTTCTATATGAGTGAAAGGTGAGTGTGATGAATGAAACAGAAATTGTCGCTAAAAGTGGCGGCTTAATTTTTAATGAAATGCTTTTTGGTTTGGCGATTCTTGCCTTTTTCTTCTTGCTAGCACTTGAGAAGAAACGCCCCTTCCTCACTTTTTCAACGAAAACCTATAAAGAATCGTTTGTGACCAATACAACCGCATTCATCATTAACAACGTTATTTTAACGACGCTAAGAGCCTCATCTTTATTTCTCGTGGCGCAACAATTTTCCACTTATGGCTTATTAAGTGGACTCTCAGATGGCCCTATTAAATGGGTGCTGGCGTTTGCTTTCTTTGATTTAGCCATTTACATTTGGCACTATTTTAGCCACAAATATGAAGCGTTATGGCGTTTTCACAAAATCCATCATAGCGACAAAAGCTTCAATGTTTCAACGGGGTTTCGCTTTCATGTTTTCGATTTATTACTTGAAATTGTCTATAAATGCGCTTTTGTTGTGATTATTGGCGTGAATGCGTATTTGGTGTTGTCGATTGAAATTATTGAATTATTTTTCATCTTTTTTCATCACGCTAATATTCGCATTAAAAGTGAAGATGTCGTTTCAAAATTTATTATTACACCGTCACTGCATCGTACCCACCACTCAACACTACGCTCAGAACATGATAGCAACTATGGCATCGTTTTAGCTTTTTGGGATCGTATATTTGGCACCCGAAAAGAATTGGTGCCAGCCAATATTGGTTTGGATTTAATTGAAGCTGAAAATTTTGTGCAATTGTTCTCCCTTGCTTTTCTAACAGAGCGTAACTTCATGAAATTGCGCAGTTTACTTCCCAAAGGCAAAAAATAACAACCGTTGAGAAATTAAATCATCATATTATTTTAGGAACATTAGCGATGATTATAAAAACGACAAAAGCGATTCCTAGCCATGAAATCACCGATGAGCACGTATTCAAAGCTCGACGAACGCTTATCAAATCCCTTTTTGCGGCAACACTTGTCGGCAATAGTCAATCACTTTTAGCGCAAACGAATTCAGCAAGGTGGCAACGTCTTACGCAAAGCGATTTATCTGCAAAAACACTTACACCAACCCCTGCACAATTAGTCAAGGAATACACTAATTACTACGAATTCAGCTACAACAAAGAAGATTCCACCAAACTCGCACAAGCCCTCACCGTAGATCCGTGGTCTATTGAAATTAGTGGTGAAGTTGAACAACCGGGTAAATTTTATTTAGAAGATATTTTAAGTAAGCAAACACTTGAAGAACGCATTTATCGTTTTCGATGCGTAGAGGCGTGGTCGATGGTCGTTCCGTGGGTGGGTTTTCCATTAGTCAATCTACTCAATATGGCAAAACCACTGTCATCTGCCAATTTTGTAAAATTCACCAC
Organism: Methylococcaceae bacterium; assembly: GCA_900299045.1. Lineage (GTDB taxonomy): Bacteria > Pseudomonadota > Gammaproteobacteria > Methylococcales > Methylomonadaceae > UBA10906. The sequence continues at coordinate 15,096 of OMIH01000128.1, read as the reverse complement.
CACCCAGCAACCCGATGCAATGCCAAATCTGCGTAGTGAAGCCATTTTGCAGTGGCCCTATATTGAAGGTCTGCGCATTGATGAAGCCACGCATCCGCTGACAATTTTAGCCGTAGGAATGTACGGTGACACATTGCCAAAACAAAATGGAGCACCTCTGCGTTTAATTGTACCGTGGAAATACGGCTTTAAAAGTGCCAAAGCCATTGTCAAAATCGAACTCTTAAAAAAAGCACCACTGACCAGTTGGAACAGGTCTGCACCGGATGAATACGGTTTTTATGCGAATGTCAATCCACGCATTCCACATCCCCGATGGAGCCAAAATAGTGAGCGTTTACTCGGTAGTGGCTTTTTTACATCACGACGTCAAACTGAATTATTTAATGGCTACGGTGATCAAGTAGCGGGGTTATATAACGATATGGACTTACGGCACTTCTTCTAATGATGGAAAAAATAACAACATTATTGACAGTCATGCAAAGCAAAAATCATCGCTGGTCTCTTGTTTTTGGCTTGTGTTTATTGCCATTACTAGGACTTGTGCTGGATATTCTTTTCAATCAGTTAGGCTCAAATCCTATCCAAGCGCTGCATATTCGATTGGGTGATTGGTCACTGCGTTTTCTTGGTATTACGCTTGCGATAACACCGATTCAAACCATTACGCATTGGCGAGGGATGGCGGATTATCGAAAACTATTTGGTCTATATTCGTTTTTTTATGCCACATTGCATCTATTGGCGTATATTGCAGTTGATAATAATTTCATGTGGGGACTTATTGGAACGGATATTATTGAAAGCCCTTATATTTGGTTTGGTATCATCACTTATATTATTGTGTTTTTGCTTGGTATCACCACGTCCAATTGGTCAAAAAAACAACTGGGAAGAAACTGGAAAAAATTGCATCGTTTTATTTACCTTGCAGGGATTGCAGGTGTCGTTCATTACTTTTGGCAACTCAAAGGCAATCTTGCTGAACCACTACTCTACGCCTTGATTTTATTTTTATTGCTTGGCTTTCGGGCATTGGTTGAATTTACGCGTCGTCGCTTGAGTAAAATGATGATTCCAAGACGTTTTGAGTAGACGATTTTTTGTAATCATGTAGTTGTTTTATCGGTCTAATTTCTCAACTATTAAAAAATATGATAAAAATAATTTATAGAATTACATATCCAAATGGGAAAATTTATATCGGACAAGATATCACAAATAGTATTAATTATTTTGGAAGCGCATCAAGTAAATTAATTGCGCTAGATTTCACTGAAAAAGAAAGAGAAAGCTTTACAATAACGAGAGATATTCTGTGGAAATCTGAAAATGCAACAAAATCTGAAGTAAATAAAACTGAAATTGAGTTTATATTAAAATATCAGTCAAATAACTCGCAGATTGGTTATAACAGAACGCCTCCCTATAAAAACTAAAGCATATACAGCTCACTAATAAATTAGTTTAAGTGTTTAAAATTGTTTAGCTCCGAAACTGCTTAATCTTTTTACATTAACAATGTGAAATATTCATTTTTTACCGCACGCTAAAACCCACGCGCCAAATCGGCTTTAATATCATCAATCGATTCTAAGCCAACTGACACACGCACGAGATTATCGCTAATCCCCGCTTTGGCTCGCGCTTCAGGTGTGAGTCGCCCGTGTGTTGTGGTAGCTGGATGCGTAATGGTTGTTTTCACATCGCCTAAATTCGCTGTAATTGAGAGCATTTGCGTGGAATCAATGAGTTTCCATGCCGCTTCTCTACCGCCCTGCACTTCGAAACTCACCACACCACCAAAATGACTTTGTTGCGTTTTGGCTAGTTCATGCTGTGCGTGTGAACTTAACGCAGGATAATTCACTTTTAAAATGCTTGGCTGCGTGGTTAACCACTGCGCTAATTGCGTTGCGTTGTCACAATGCGCTTTCATACGCACGGCAAGCGTTTCAAGTCCCCCTAAAAAGACCCACGCATTAAATGCACTCATTGTCGCTCCGCCCGTGCGCAAATAAGGATAAATAAATTTTTCAATTATTTCCTCACTGGCTACTACCGCACCGCCAACACAACGCCCCTGCCCGTCAATGTATTTTGTCGCAGAATGCACAACAATATCGGCACCCAGCGTTAACGGCTTTTGGAGTGCAGGTGTGCAAAAACAGTTATCCACCACCAGCAAACAATCATGCGCATGTGCAACATCTGCTAGAGCGCGAATATCGGCAATCTCAATTAACGGATTTGACGGTGTTTCTAAAAATAATAAACGGGTATTGGGTTTAATAGCCGCTTCCCACGCACTGACATCAACTAAGTCGACAAAATCTGTTTCAACGCCAAATTTACTAAAGTAATTTTGAAAGAGTAAAACCGTATTTCCAAACACCCCGCGTGAACAAACGACATGATCACCCGCTTTGAGCAAACCCATGCCAACCGCCATAATCGCCGCCATACCCGACGCAAACGCAAGGCAACGCTCGCCTTTCTCCATGAGTGCTAAACGATCTTGAAATGCGGCAACGGTGGGATTGGTAAAGCGTGAGTAAATGTTACCTGATTGCTGACCGGTGAAACGTAGCGCCGCATCGGCTGCACTTTTAAAAACATAACTCGACGTGGCAAAAATAGGCACACTGTGCTCATCTTCGTGCGTACGATGATGACCGGCACGGATGGCTTGTGTTTCTTGGGCGTATTCATTCCAGTCGATATCATTCATAGTTTTAGCGAGCCATAAAAAGAAAAAGCCGCAAGCGGCTATTAGGGAAAGGTCTAGGTGCTCTGGAGACGTTGCAATGCAACGCCTCTACAGAGAAGAACTTATGCAGCTAAAACTAAATTTTTAACTTTTAAGTTCAAACGGCTTTTACCGCGTGCCGCTTTATTTTTGTGAATGATGCCTTTAGTGACGGCTGAATCAATCACAGATTCTGCTACTTTATAAGCAGCAACTGCTTGTTCTTTATTGCCCGCTTTCACAGCAACTAATACTTTTTTAATAAAAGTACGCAAATTGCTACGTTGACTGCTGTTACGCACACGGTTGTTTTCTGCTTGTCTTGCACGTTTTTTTGCTTGTGGTGAATTAGCCATTGCTATCTCTTAGAAATGAATTTGAAAAATATATCGACAGCAAGTCGATTTTGAAACGACAAATTATGTTGCTAAATGCTATTATTGTCAATTGTTTAACTCACTTAAAAATGGCTTATCTTTTGAGTTTATCGCTTTCAAAATCATCAAAATCCACATTACTCGTGGGTAGCCTTACCGTCTTTTCACGTTTACTGGGTTTTTGGCGCGACGTTTTGATTGCACAATATTTTGGCGCAACTCTAGCAACAGACGCTTTTTTTGCTGCATTTCGATTTCCTAATCTACTGCGCCGCCTATTTGCTGAAGGGGCATTTTCTCAAGTATTTGTACCAACATTAACGCACTATAAAGCGCAAAAGACGACTCGTGAACTTGAGCAAATGATTCACAAAATAGCAAGTCATTTGACACTATTAATGCTCATTATAACCTTTTGTGGCGTCATGATTGCGCCCGTTTTAATTTTAGTCAGTGCGGGAGGATTTCACTGGCAAAGTGAGCAACACCAATTAGCTACGCAACTTCTTCAAATTATGTTGCCTTATGGTTTCTTCATCACATTAACGGCTTTCATGGGCAGTATTTTAAACACGCATTCCCAATACGCTGTTCCCGCATTGACACCCGCTTTACTTAATATGGCAATGATTGGCGCGACCCTTTGGCTCACGCCTTATTTTCAGCAGCCTATTATTGCCTTAGCCGTTGGAGTTTTTATCGGTGGGGTTATGCAACTTGCGCTACAAATGTTTGCCCTACATCAACTGCATTTATTACCCAAATTACAGCGAAACGTTGAAAACAGTGCCACGCAGCACATTATGAATCGCATGTTGCCGACCTTGTTTACCAATTCGGCAACGCAAATTAATTTTTTAGCCAATACCTTAATCGCTTCCTTTTTAGCAACTGGGAGTGTGTCATGGCTCTATTATGCCGATAGATTACTTGAACTTCCTAGTGGGATTTTAGGCTCTGCACTGACGACGATTATGTTGCCAAAACTAGCCACACATTTCGCCCATCAAGAAACCGAAAAATTCTCGCAAACACTTGATTGGGGACTGCACTTCACTGCCTTGCTTGGTGTTCCGGCAACGATTGGCTTAGTGTTTCTCGCTGAACCGATTTTAAGCGTTTTATTTTGCTCAACCCAGTTTACGCCCCACGATGTACACGCAGCGGCACAAGCGTTAAGTGCCTACGCAATCGGTTTAATTGGCTTCCTTGTGGTCAAAGTGCTAACCCCCGCTTTTACAACCTGCCACATTCATTCTGTTGCGGTACGCTATACGTGGATATGCCTAGGCATTAATCTTGCTCTAGCGCTGATACTCGCGCAACCCTTTGCGCATGTTGGCATTGCTCTAGCCAGCACCTTAGCTACGAGCTTAAATGCCGCTTTATTACTGTTTTTTTTATGGCGAAAACAGCTCTATACGCCACTGAAAACGTGGCGCGTGTTTAGCTTACAAATTCTCTTTTCAAGCGTTATGCTAATTGAAACATTGCGCTATTTTTCAAATTTTGCCTCTTGGAGCGCCTTTTATTTGATAAAATGCGTCATGGTTGGCGTTGCAAGCTATTTTGCAGGCTTATTTTTGAGTGGCTATTTTTATACAGATAACAAAAAATGATAACTTCTTATTTGCAATTTCAGCAACGTACTTTTTATCTAGGCGCAGCCATTGGTGCGATACTCGCCTTAACGTCTTGCAGTAATGCGCCCGAACATGAAAAAACGCCCGCTCCAGTAAAAAAAGAATGGCTAAAAGAAATTCCTAAAACGCCAGCGGAACCCATTTTAAAACCGATTGCTCCCGAACCGATTGCCGCAACACCGCTCTCAATTAACGAAAATGTGAAAAACTTCGTTCACAAAATGGTGACACTCCACCATTTCAATGAGCGAGAATTAACGCAATTACTTGAGTCTGCGGTGATTAAAGAAGATATTTTAAAACGTATCGCAGCGCCTTCGGAGAGTTTGCCTTGGCATAAATACCGCAAAATATTTCTGACGGATGCGCGTATTGATGGCGGCGTAAAATTTTGGCATGACAATCTCGACGCCCTAACGCGCGTGTCACAAGAAACGGGCGTGCCCGCTGAAATCATCGTTGCGATTATTGGCGTGGAAACGGGTTATGGCAAAAACATGGGCAATCATCGCGTATTAGACGCGCTTGCGACATTGGCATTTGCTTACCCACCACGCAGTGCGTTTTTTACCGGTGAACTGGAGCAATTTTTATTGCTTTGCCAAGATGAAAAACTCAATCCGCGTGATCCGCTAGGCTCTTACGCAGGCGCTATGGGCTACCCACAATTTATGCCAAGTAGCTTTAGAACATTAGCCAAAGATTTTGATCATGACACACATCGTGACATTTGGCATAACCCACGCGATGCCATTGCAAGTGTTGCTAATTATTTTACACACAATAATTGGCAACGTGGTCAACCTATTGCGATACCCGCCACCGCACAAGGCCTTGAGTATAAATCGGTCATTAATAAAAATCTAAAACCTGACATGACCATTGAAAGACTCGCGCAATTAAGTGTCAAGCCAACCGAAAGCGTCCACACAAACGTAATAGTGAAATTATTAGCGTTTGAGCAACTTGAAGGCGAGGATTTATGGCTAGGCTTTACAAATTTTTATGTCATTACCCGCTACAATCACAGCCCACTCTACGCGCTGGCGGCTTATCAACTCAGTCAAGAAATTAAACAGCGAAAAACATTTTAAAAAAACGACACATGACCATTTTCAACGCAACATCACACACTATTGAGCAAGCCGCACAGTGTTTAAAAAAAGGCGGTCTCGTCGCATTTCCAACAGAAACGGTTTATGGACTAGGCGCTGATGCTCAAAACAGTGAGGCTTTAAAGCGTATTTTTATCGCCAAAAATCGCCCTCAAGATCACCCATTGATTGTGCATCTTGCCAGTTTTGACCAATTTGATGCGTGGGCGCATGACATTCCCGACAGCGCAGTGAAATTGGCACAGCATTTTTTCCCTGCACCTTTAGCGATCATCTTAAAAAAACGTCACGATATCAATACCATTGTCACTGGCGGTCAAGACACCATCGCACTGCGTGTTCCCAATCATCCTGTTGCACTTGATTTATTACGCGCGTTTGGAGGCGGCATTGCGGCACCATCGGCTAACCGCTTTTGCCGCATTAGCCCAACCCAAGCCATTCATGTTCAACAAGAACTGGGTGAACGTGTTGATTTGATTTTAGATGGTGGTGCTTGTGAAATTGGTGTTGAATCGACGATTATTGATTTGAGTGGAGAACATCCTATGTTGCTGCGTTATGGTCAGGTTATGCGCAGTGAATTGGAAGAGGTGTTAAATCTGAATGTGTTAATTCCAGATGTATTACGAAAATCAACCGTGAGAACCGCTGGCATGATGAATACCCATTACGCCCCTGTTACCCCTGCTATGCTGTGTGAAAGTATGGCTATTCTGCATTTCGTCCAAGCCAATACGCAAATGAACGTGGGCATTTTAAGTTGCGGTCATGATGATTTTCCATCCTCTGCACACTGCACCGTAATGTCACTGCCTGCCAATCCAGTGGGGTATGCGCAAAGTTTATACGCTACATTGCGTGAACTGGATACGTTAAAGTTAGACGTTATTTTAGTAGAAACACCTCCACAAACCGAAAATTGGCAAGCCATTAACGACCGACTCGCCAAAGCCACGCATAATTTTCGTGAACGTTGATATTTGGCATATTGATACGCCACCGCGCCAATCCTCGCATTTTTTTGCAGTTCAAATTTTGGCGCACACGCTTAATGTGTCAACGCAATCAATCAAACTTGCTCGCGGTGAATTTGGTAAACCTTATTTACTTAATGCGCCACAATGTCAATTTAACCTATCACATTCAAAAGACAAAATGGTCATTGCCGTCGGGTTTGATATCGATATTGGTATCGATATTGAAATCATCAAATGGCGACGTAATCTCGAGGGTCTTGTAAAAAAATGTTTTTCCCCTATTGAACAACAACACTGGCACTCGTTAACTGAGGATGAAAAAATCACGCGTTTTTACGAATTTTGGACGCGCAAAGAGGCATTAGTCAAAGGCATTGGACGCGGAATTGCGCTTGGATTATCACATTGTGAAATTAACATAAACAGCCAAGATCATTTTTTACATTTACCACAATGTGACGCATCGCATTGGCATACCTATTTATTTGACACACAACAAAAAAATTATTGTGGTGCTATTGCAGTCAATCAAAATCATGTTACATTTCACCATAAATATTGGGTTAATGACTTTCCACTTATCAATTAAATCGTATTGCATAAATTATGTTTGAATCAGAATTGGCTCACTTACCCCCGTCAGCGCACGCAAAAATTCACGATTTACTAACACCATGGCTAATTCATTTAGAAGGTATTGTATTACCCGATAACTTCAGTGCATCAATGGTCAAAGTTTTTGCTGCTAGTGAATTTGTATCCGAGCACTGTGAGCGCTCACCGGAGATATTACTCAACCTCATTCACTCAGGTGATTTATTTACGCCATACACACCCTCTACTTATAGCGAAAAACTAGCATCATTGACTCCCGACACCGACGAGGCGTTAATGACATTGCTACGTCATTTTAGGCGACGTGAAATGATTCGCATCGCATGGCGTGATATTGCTGATTGGACAGAATTGACGCAAACATTGCTCGAACTGTCCTATCTGGCGGATGCGTGTATTCAATATGCACTGGATTTCCTTTATCAAAAAGCGTGTGAACGACGAGGCACGCCACTGCTTGAAGATGGCTCGCCTCAACAAATTGTCGTTTTAGGCATGGGAAAATTGGGCGCGTTTGAACTTAACTATTCATCTGATATTGATTTAATCTTTGCTTATCCGCGCGACGGCACATTGCCTGATAGAAAAGAAACGAGCTACAGTGAATTTTTCACGCGCTTATGTCAAAGTTTAGTGCGTATGCTAGATGACATAACCGTTGATGGTTTTGTTTTCCGCACAGATATTCGCCTTCGACCTTATGGCGATAGTGGTGCTGTCATTATGACCTTTGATGGCATGGAGCAGTATTATCAAACACATGCGCGTGAATGGGAACGTTACGCGATGATTAAAGCAAGGCAAGTAGCAGGTGATTTTGAGCAAGGCAAAACGCTCATGAAAATGCTTAATGCCTTTGTTTATCGCCGTTATTTGGATTATGGTGCATTTGAAGAACTCCGCTCACTAAAACTTCAAATTACGCAAGAATTGCATCGTAAAGATCGTATTGATAATGTGAAACTCGGTCATGGTGGTATTCGTGAAATTGAATTCATCGGTCAAGCATTTCAACTTATCCGTGGTGGCAATGAAAAACGACTGCAAACACGCGGCATTTTAGCTATTTTGCACTTACTTGAAGAATTGGAGCTTATCGCTGCGCACGATGCGCAGCAACTCCGTGCATCATATTGCTTTCTTCGTCGCGTTGAAAATCGTATTCAACAATATCAAGATAAACAAACACATGATTTGCCTATCCATGACAACGTTCGCGATGTGATGGCGTACGCGCTAAATTACCCTAATTGGGAAACCTTTTTACTTGATTTAAATCGTGTTCGCCAGCAAGTTCAATCGATATTTGATGATGTTTTCTCTGTTTCAAAACAAGACGCCATAGCGCAATTAAGTCAAGAAATTTGGCTAGGCGCAGGAGATGAAAATCAATTGCTCGCAAATTTAGCGCACTATCATTTTCAACATCCAGCAGAAAGCCTAGAGGCATTGAATTCATTTAAAAACACGCCCACTATCCGCCGCTTAAGTAATAAAGGCATGGGGGTTATCAATCGTTTAATGCCGCAAGTTATTGCTACGCTACAAGAGGTGTCCAATCCAGATGAAACCTTGCAACGCTTGCTAGCGTTATTTACAGCCGTAGCAGGACGAAACGTTTATTTAGCGCTCCTTGCAGAAAATCCAGTTGCCTTAGCGCAACTATTAAAACTGTCATCGTCGAGTCCTTGGATTGGTGAGTATTTAGCACGTTACCCTATTCTCTTTGACGAACTGCTCGACACACATTCTCTCTACGAGCCGCTCTGCAAAGCAGATTTGCTGCAACAGCTTGATTTTACGTTAAATCGAATTGACTGCAATGACCTTGAAGCCTTAATGATTGCCTTGCGTCAATTTAAACAAGTCAACGTATTGCGTATTGCAGCCGCTGACATTATGGGAGTCATACCGCTAATGGTGGTGAGCGATTATTTAACGTTTCTTGCTGAAAGTATCGTTGAAACTGTTTTAAAACACGCGTGGAAAGCACTGGTTGAAAAACACGGATACCCACCCGAATGCAATGATGACAATACCCGTTTTGCTATTTTGGGTTTTGGTAAATTTGGTGGCTTAGAACTTGGCTATGGCTCAGATTTAGATATGGTATTTCTCTACGATTGTGCAGATATCAATGCACTCACAAATGGTGAAAAACCCATTCCTAGCTCTCAATTCTACGTTCGCTTAGGGCAAAAAATTCGCCACATTTTAGATACAAAATTACTCGCCGGAGATTTATACGAAGTTGATATGCGTCTACGCCCTAATGGCGATTCAGGTGGTCTTGTCACGCTCTTGAGCGCTTATGAGGATTATTTGAAACAGCAAGCATGGACGTGGGAGTTGCAAGCCCTTGTGCGTAGTCGTTTTATCGCAGGTGATACGCATATTCAACAGTCATTTTTTGCCATTCGCCAACGCGTCTTAAGTGTGCCGCGTAATCGAGATACGTTAAAAACGGACGTCCGCGATATGCGCAAAAAAATGCGTGACACACTCGCCACCAAATCAGCCGATACATTTGATTTAAAGCAAAGTACTGGTGGCATTGTGGATATTGAATTTATCGTGCAATTTGGCGTACTTTCAATGGCGAATCAAGCGCCTGAAAAGATTACCGAATACACGGATAACATTCGCCTAATTGATTGCTTGAAGGCACAAGGTTTTATAACTCAAGCATCCGCTGGCATTTTAAAAAGCGCCTATTGCGCATATCGTGATGCAGGACATAAACGTGTTCTGCAAGGCGACAAAGCCCTTGTCGCGGCAGAAAACTTTGTGCAATTGCGTGAACAAGTCACGCAAATTTGGCACACTATTCTTGATGATTGATTAATCGGCAAAATGTAACTGCCGTGACCAATCGCGGTAGTTAAACACTTGACCTTGCGCACGTACTGTTTCGCAGTTCTGCAAATCAATAGAGCTAAATACCCATTGAGGGACGTTAAATTCACCGCTATCTAAAATACCATTAGAAGGAAAGCCATAATCCACCGGTGTGTAAACGCCTGCAGCGCCTACATTCACGTCAACCGCCTCTGACCATGGCGCCTCCCCCACTAAACAGGCTTGGACGACGTAGCATTGATTTTCAAGTGCGCGTGCTTGGCAGCCGATTTTGACGCGATGAAATCCAGCAACCGTATCAGTACAACTAGGCACCAAAATTAAATTCGCTCCCGCTTCAACTTGTTGACGTGCCAGCAACGGAAACTCACTGTCATAGCAAATATTAATCGCAATACGCCCGTACTCCGTATCAAAACATTTGAGCTCATTGCCCGCACTAATAAACCATTGCTCATTTTCAAAACGTGTCATCATGATTTTATCTTGAAAATCACGTTCACCGTTTGGCATAAACAAATACGCGCGATTACGATACACTTTTTCTGCAACGCAAACAGGAAATGTCCCCGCTTGAATGTAGCATTGATATTCTTGCGAGAGTCCATGAAATAAATTCAAGAACGCTTCGTGTAGCGTCTGTAGTGCCGTTAACTGCTCACTTAGCGACGAATACACACGTTGAGGAAATAAAGAAGCCAATTCCATCGTGTTATATTCAGGGAACAGCAAAATTTTTGCCCCCTGCTCCGCCGCTTCTTTGACCCAACGCTCGGTTTTTTGTTGATAATTGACCCAAGTTTCCAAAAAACTGATGTCATATTGTGCAGTAGCGATTTTTACGTTCATTTTTTCAACCAAAAAGTCATTGGTTTTGCGGTTTCCTCTTGGTCATCTAAATCTTTCCAAACATAACTTGTATGCAATTCAGGGTGCTTAACATAACCGCGTTTGTTCCAAAACGCATCGAGGGGCACATAATCGGCAGGTCGCCGTGGATGATCTAAAGGTCGCTCAACACAGCAAAATGTAATGTGCTCAAAACCACCCAACTGCGTAGCATGTGCCTCACGCTCTTCAAAAAAACGCACGCCAAGTCCAAGACCGCGATACTTTTTGTTTAGCACCGATTCACTGCAATAAAAGACTTTACTCAAATCATAGCCGTTTTCAATAAAGGGCTTTTGAATTTCAGCTGTTTCATATTGCATGGGCATTGCCGTTGAAGCACCCACCACATCATCTCCATCAAACGCCAGCACAATCACACTTTGCTCGCATTCAATATACGTTTGTAAATATTTTTTTTCGTAGTCAACATCCCCATCATACAAATAAGGGAAGTCACGAAATACTTCAATACGAAGACGAGCTAAATCATTGAGGTGCTGCTGTAGCGCAAGACCACTTTTGCGTTCAATACGAATAGTTGTAGACATAAAATTCAATATAAGTAACAAATGAAAAACCCGTATTCTAGCGCAACTTAATTCCCGATGCTTTATCAAAATACACACGACGTTGAAAAGAATTGCTAGCATTGGTTTTTCATATAATTCGTTTATACTTTTCACACGCATTCACTTTCAACCTTTTTAACGTTAAGGACTGTTATGGCCGCATCACTTTCGATTGATGATTTACTCGACGCAATTAACGAAACGGCAATTATTAGCGAAACAGATTTGAATGGTAAAATTACGTTCATTAACGATAAATTTTGTGAAATTTCTGGCTATACACTCAAAGAGCTATTGGGTAAACCCCACAGTATTGTGCGCTCTGATGTGCATCCTCCAGAATTTTTTAGTCAGATGTGGAATACGCTCAAACGTGAAGAAAACTGGCATGGTGATGTCTGTAATCGTAAAAAAAATGGTGAGCTTTATTGGGTTAATACGACCATCATTCCTATTTTCAGCAATCAACACGGCAAAACCATGCGCTATGTGGCGGTACGTTTTGATGTAACGGATAAAAAACGTATTGAACGCGAGCTATACTTGAGAAATAAAGAGTTTGATTCGTTTCTTGCGACAACAGACGGTTTTTGCCAATTAAATTTAAGCGGTCATTTTCTTGACATTAGCGATTCACTTTATGCGATGACTGGGTATAGTGACAGCGAATTACGCAAAATGACATTAGTTGACCTAGAGGTGCTAACGCAGGAAAAGGCAGATATTATTCCCAGTGCAAAAAAGCGCCTAATTATCACAAACATTGCTTGCTAAGTTACTTGCCGTTCATGCCTTATGATACAATTTACCTTAATGATATTGTCCTCGCCTTCTTTTCGTTTTAATCGTTACGTGTATTCATGAAATTAAACAAACTGTCTCGTGCTATTTTATTTTGCTTACTTACTGTGCAAACCGCGCAAGCTGCGCAAGAATTTGTAGTTCGTGATATTAAAATCAAAGGCTTGCAACGTATTTCTGAAGGCACTGTTTACAATTATTTGCCCGTCACTGTAGGTGAAACATTTTCGCTAGACAGTACAGGTGCCGCTGTTAAATCATTATTTAAAACTGGGTTTTTTAAGGATATTTCAGTTGAGCGTGAAGGTAGCACACTGATTTTTAATGTCGTAGAACGCCCATCGATTGCAAAAATCATGTTTGAAGGCAATAAAGATTTGAGTAAAGACGATTTAACTAAAGCGCTAAAAAAAATCGGTTTATCCGAAGGGAAAGTGTTTGATCGTCAATTACTTGATAAAGTTGAGCAAGAACTCAACCGTCAGTATTTAAGCCATGGTAAATACGGTTTAACCATTAAAACAGAGGTGAGTAATCTGACGCGAAACCGTGTTGCGGTATTGATTAAAATTTCCGAAGGTCGTGTTGCGAAAATTAAAGAAATTAACGTCATTGGCAACAACGCCTTTGATGAAGAGATTTTACTCAAACAACTCGAACTCAACACCTCCAATTTATTGTCTTTTTATACCAAAGATGATCAATATTCCAAGCAAAAATTATCCGCTGATTTAGAAAAGCTACGCTCCTATTATTTGGATCGTGGTTACATCAACTTTAATATTGAATCCACACAAGTAGCGATTACACCTGATAAAAAAGATATTTATGTAACCATTAATGTCAAAGAAGGCGATGTTTACACTCTCGACAAAGTCAAACTGTCGGGTAATTTAGTGGTACCTGCTGACGAGTTGATTAAACTCATGAAAGTGGGACCAGGAGAAGTATTTTCGCGCAAAAATGCCACTGAAACGTCAAAAGCCATGTCGGATCGTTTAGGGGATGACGGTTACGCGTTTGCAAACGTGAACATGGTACCTGAAATTAACGAAGCCAATAAAACCGTCAACATGACTTTTTTTGTTGATCCAGCAAAACGCGTTTATGTGCGCCGAATTAACATGAAAGGTAATAGCAAAACGCGTGATGAGGTACTGCGTCGTGAAATGCGTCAAGTCGAAGGCAGTTGGGCATCAAGCTCTAAAATTGAGCGCTCAAAAACGCGTTTAGAACGTCTTGGGTATTTTGAGGAGGTCAATGTTGAAACACCGCCTGTTGCCGGTACAGCCGATGAGATTGATGTAAATTACACCGTCACTGAAAAGCCATCAGGTAACTTGATGGCGGGGATTGGCTATTCACAGGTACAAGGGATTGTACTCAATGCCAATATTTCACAGGATAACGTGTTTGGTTCAGGCAAGCGTGTAAATTTAGCGTTCAATAACAGTAACTATTTAACCAGTTATCAATTTGGATTTAGCAATCCGTATTTCACCACAGATGGCGTGAGTCAAGGCTATAACCTAGGCTACACCAAGCGCAATGCAGGTCAAATTAACATTTCCAATTACAACACGGAAGTATTAAACGCGGGGATTAACTTTGGCTTGCCGCTCAACGAATTCGATCAATTGCGTTTTGATTTGGATGCTAAACATACAACACTCAAAACAACCGATTACTCTTCTGATCAAATTCGAAGTTTTATCAAATGCGAATCCACGCAACCCTGCTCAACAGATATGTTATCTAGTGAAGGTGATTTTGGTGCTCAACAAAAAACCTATCTTACTTTTTCACCCTCCATCGGTTGGACACATGACACGCTCAATCGCGCTATTTTTCCTAATAAAGGTGGTCAACAACGCTTATCGGCTTTAGCAACCGTTCCCGGCAGTGATTTAGAATATTTCAAAATGAGCTATAAGCATCAAATGTATTTTCCTTTAGCGAAAGATTTTACTCTCCGTGTTCAAGGTGAAGCCGCTTATGGTGATGGCTATGGCAGTACCAAAGAATTGCCATTTTTTGAAAATTATTTTGCTGGTGGAACAGGCTCTATTCGAGGCTTTAAAAACAATACTATGGGACCTCTGGAAACGAGAAATGAATGCGGAGATTTATGTAAAGGCTATAGAAATTACGCCATCGGTGGTTCAAGTAAAGTACTTGGAAGTGCAGAAGTCTTTTTCCCTGTTCCCTTTATGGCAGATACCAAGTCTGTGCGTTTAGGTACATTTTTAGATGCTGGCTCAATCAGCAATGGTTTTAATGTAGATAACATGAAATATTCTGTAGGTATTTCAGGTGAATGGATGTCCCCTTTTGGTGCCTTATCGGTGAGTGCAGCGCAACCTATTAACTCTAAAGCCGGTGTCTATTCTATTGGAAATCAAAATTATCAAGATCAAAAACAAATTTTCCAATTTAACTTTGGGCAAAACTTTTAAAACAATTTTTAGTTTATAGTCCTTATCAATTATAATTC
>OMIH01000127.1 GCA_900299045.1 Methylococcaceae bacterium | reverse complement strand
GAATTATTAAAAATCATCGGTTTTCCTAATATGTTAGTGCATGATTATTTAGAATTAAACGATGGAATCGTGCAAGCCGTTATTAAAACACGTCATTACGGAATTTTGGAATCTTTTGATGGCAGAATGACAATAAGTTAAAGGAAATGATGTAAGCAACGCCAACGTCACCAATTTAATCACTGTTTTGATAAATTGATGGAAATTTTCACGACCTAAAATATGATTAGAAATCAAACAGCAGTTATTACTATGAAGGTTATAGTGAATTTAAAACCGAGGAGCTATAGCTATGAATAATTTGAACTTTATAATTATTATTGAAATGTGTTGTTGTGCTTTCCCAAGGAAGAAATAGAGGCATCGCATGGATAAAATCAGCCAAGTAAAACAGCTCGTGAGTGAAATCAATTGTTTGCATCGTGACTTTTCCAATGATTATTTTGAAACAGGAAAAATCGAAAAAATTAACCTTTCGAGAACCATCACGCATATACCTGCAAAGCATATCTACAAATATCGTTTGACTTTGCACGAGAGCATCAATGATTACTTGATGACGGCAAACATTAACATCAAATATTTTTATCGCGTGAAAACACGAGAAAGTATTGATGACAAAATTGAGCGCTTCTCCGTTCGTGAAGATCAATACCCTGTCAATAACTGGCTTAACGATATTTTTGGCGTTCGCATTATTTTAACTAGCGATGAAATAACATCTGTTATGGATTTGCTTGATGATTGGCAAGATGAATTGAGCTTGAAAAATTGGTATTTACGCGATAAAGAAGGCTATCGCGGTTTGCATATTTATTTTAAAAATAAAAGTAACTTTTATTTTCCGTGGGAACTTCAAATTTGGGATGCTGAAGACATCCAAAGCAATATTCAAAATCACGAAAAATTTAAACGCAATTTTATTTAAAAACCAATGAATGAGCGACTATAAAATAATTGCTGAATTGAATAATTTTGTCGTTTTGGATAAAAGCGAACATGATGTAGAGTGCGAATTTATCTGTAGCCGTTTAAACGTAGTATGTAGCACGTATATAAATGGCGAAAAACGCCACAAACGGTGTATCATCACCAGCTCCTTCATGAAAGGCATGGATTGAAAAAAACCTTATTTATATCTAATGAAACTAAATACACGACTCATTGCAGCTCGAACCCTTGTGCGCGTTTTAGAAAACGGGCAATCGCTCACCACTGCGCTAGAGCACACACTCGCTAGCGTTGACAATCCGCAAGATAAAGCATTTGTGCAAGCCGTTTCTTTTGGGGTTTGCCGTTATTATCATCGGTTGCAATGGATTCTCATGCAATTACTTGATAAACCAATGAAAGACAGTGAAATTTATACACTCGCGTTGGTGGGGTTGTATCAATTAGCTTTTATGCGTGTTAAAGAACACGCAGCGGTGTCTGAAACGGTATTTGCTACACAGAAAAAATCATGGGCAAAGTCCTTAATCAATGCCATTTTGCGCCGTTATTTGCGCGAAAAAGAGGCGATTGAACGCAATATTAACGATAATCCCGTTGCACTATATAGCCATCCTAAATGGCTAATGGCACGCATTGAAAACGATTGGGGAAAAGACACTGCGGCACAGATTTTTCAAGCCAATAATGAACCGCCACCGATGATGTTGCGTGTGAATAATTTGAAAAATACACGCGAGGATTATTTGGCGGAACTAGCCGCTTTAGATATTGAGGCGCAAGCCGTTGATACACATCCTTGTGCGATACAGTTAATGAAACCCATTGGCGTGGGTGCGCTACCGCATTTTGCACAAGGCGCGGTGTCTGTTCAAGATACGGCAGCGCAATTTGCCGCAGGGTTACTCTCGCTGGAAGCAGGGCATCGTGTTCTTGATTTATGTGCCGCCCCCGCTGGCAAAACAGCGCATATTTTAGAAACGCAACCTGATGTGCAGTGCGTTGCGGTAGATATTGATGCACTGCGCATGTTGCGCGTTGAAACGAATTTAGCGCGACTTAATTTATCAGCCACGCTGATTGTGGGTGATGCGACAGCACCTAAAACATGGTGGGATGGGTGTTTATTTGATCGTATTTTAGTCGATGCGCCTTGCTCGGCTATCGGCGTGATTCGACGTCACCCTGACATTAAACTGCTGCGTCGTGAAACCGATTTATCTGCGCTGCCAGCGTTGCAATTCGCTATTTTAAACGCAGCATGGACGATGCTTGAAAAAGGCGGTCTACTCGTTTATGCCACATGTTCTATTTTAAAAGCAGAAAATGAACATCAAATCGCCCGTTTTTTAAGTGAAAACGCGGATGCAAAAGAAATTCCATTTCATTTAGATGATAATCCCACTAAACATGGCTGGCAAATTTTGACCGGCACACAGAATTGTGATGGTTTTTATTATGCCCGATTGCGCAAAATATAAAGTTCGGCATGGTAATTGCTAAAAACTTCATACTGTTTGCGCGATATCTCGCGCATTTTTCATTGTAAAGAAAGTTTGCATCGTATTTTTTAATAGAGATCGTTCATGGGTAAATCAAATTTTGACACTTTTTTGAAACAAGCTAGAAACCAAGAAATGGATATTATGTCATTGCTTTCAACGGGAGAATTGTTGACACCCGCCGAGCAAATTGACTTATATGAGGTCTGGCTTGCGCATAATGACACGCCAATCAATTATGCGGCTTATTTTAATTTAGCGGTAGTACTCGATCAGCAGCAATTACACGAAAAAGCCGAGCAAGCTTATCGTGATTCAATTGCCGTTCATCCTGATTTTTTGCAGGGTCAATTTAATTTAGGTGCTTTGTTTGAGCGTCAAAATCGCATTGAAGATGCGCTAAATCAATGGCGTAGCATTATTGCCCATTATGAATACACAGCGATTTCGGATGAAGACAAAAAAATTTATATTCTAGCGCTAAACAGTTTAGGGCGCGTGCTTGAAACGGAGCGTCAATTCAAAGAATCCGAGCAAATGCTGAGGCAAAGTTTGCTACTGAGTCCCGATCAGCCTAAAGTCATTTCGCATTGGGTGCATTTACGTCAAAAACAATGTGAATGGCCTGTTTATGAGCCGGTGATTGGCGTATCTAAAGCCGCAATGATTGCTGGAACCTCTGCGCTCGCCATGCTCAGTGCGTCCAATAATCCCCAAGAACAATTAGAAAACTCACAAAGCTTTGTCACAGAAAAAGTGGACATGAGTTTACCCAATTTAGTCGAAAATCAAGCGCCTTATCAGCATAAAAAACGGCGTATAGGGTATTTATCCTCTGATTTTCGCACGCACGCTGTTTCACTATTGACGGTCGAACTATTTGAACTTCATAACCGTGATAAGTTTGAAATTTATGGCTTTTGCTTTACACCGCCCGATGACTCCGCATTGCGTGAGCGCGTAATTCATGCGATGGATCATTTCATTTCCGTTTACGACATGAGTGACGAAGAGGCAGCAAAATGTATTCATTCACATGAAATTGATTTGCTCGTGGATTTGCAAGGGTTAACCTCAGGGGTTCGCCCGAATATTTTGGCTTATCGCCCCGCGCCTGTGCAAGTGACCTATCTAGGTTTTCCCGGTACAACTGCATTGCCTAATATTGATTATGTGATTGGTGATGAATTTTTAATTCCGCCTGAATTAGTGCCGTATTTTAGTGAAACACCGCTTTATATGCCGCATGTGTTTCAAGTATCGGATAGAAAGCGTCCTGTTGGTGTTAAGCCGACGCGTGAGAGTTGCAGTTTACCCGATGAAGCGTTTGTCTTTTGTTCGTTTAATAATAATTACAAAATTACTGAAGAGATGTTTGCTTGCTGGATGCGTATTTTAAAGCGTGTCCCCGATAGTGTCTTATGGTTGCTTGCAGATAATGAATGGGCGCATGACAACATGTTGAAATCTGCGCTTGCACACGGTATTGAAAAAGAGCGTTTGATTTTTGCCTCTCGCGTAACGCCAGCGGATTATTTAGCACGTTACCAAGTGGCGGATATTTTTTTAGATTGCACGCCCTTCAACGGCGGTACAACGGCAAATGATGCGTTGTTTATGGGATTACCCATTTTAACGCTGTCAGGCAAAACATTTGCATCGCGTATGGCGGGCAGTTTGCTTCACTCGCTTGGACTCGATGAATTAATTACCTACACCTTTGACGATTACGAAGAAAAAGCCGTGACGTTAGCAGCAGATAGAGCACACGTTGCGAATTTGCGATTAAGCATTGAAGCGCGTCATTCCACTTGCCATTTATTTGACATGCCAAAGCAAGTGCGTGATATTGAGACTTTATTTGAAAAGGCGATGGCACAAGGTATCCCAAGTAAAAACACGATACCAAGTTTGCCGATAGTGTCATCAGACTATGCTGTATTGAGTTTATTCCACGGCATTGTTATTCGCATGAAACGTGCGCCAAAAGCGACCAGTACGCCACACATTCACGCGGATTTTCAAGGATATTCAGCGCGAATTACGCTCGACTCGTGTGATATAACGCAAAGTAATTTGCCAACCAAACAAGAAAGATTAGCCGTTGCATGGGTTGAAATTCACCGTGAGGACTTGCTAGCCAATTGGACATTAGTCAACACAGGTCAAGCACCGATTGTGATTGACGGATTGAAATAAATTATTCATTTTTAGGAGATAAAGCGTGAAATCATTTTTACATGTTGGTTGTGGACCAAAACGCAAAGATCAAACGACAGTCGGTTTTAACACCGATGAATGGCACGAAATTCGTTTTGATATTGATGAATCGGTTAAACCTGACTTAGTGGGTACCATGACTGATATGAGTTCTGTTGAAAGTGAATCGGTTGATGCGCTTTTTTCAAGCCATAATATTGAGCATTTATACCCACATGAAGTGCCTGTCGCGTTAAAAGAATTCTCGCGTGTGTTGAAATCAGATGGTTTTGTTGTCATTACCTGCCCCGATTTGCAGTCAGTATGTAGGTTAGTTGCAGAAGATAAATTAACCGATGCCGCGTATGAATCACCCGCTGGTCCGATTACTCCATTAGATATTTTATATGGACACCGTCCACCGATGTCGCGTGGTAATTTGTATATGGCGCATCGTTGTGGATTTACAAAAAAAACACTCTCAAAAGATTTACAAGATGCTGGCTTTGCCATGGTTGGCGTGATGGATCGCCCAGAACATTTTGATTTATGGGCAGTGGCAAGTAAAAAAGCTATTTCACAAGAAGAATTGGTTCAATTATTTAATTCACAGCTTGTTGGCTAATTTTCAAAAAAATGCGATGTTGTGGCGGTTATGCGCGTTTTGCGCTAGCCGTCACAAACACATATTCCATTCAATTCCATTTCTCATAGCTGTTTTTCTAAATACTGCACCATGAGTTGCAGTGAGCGATTGCCTCTAAATTGGTTGATATCAAGGCGATAGACTAAAAGCACGCGTCGCATACCTTGCCACATTTCAGGTTTGTCCACATGAAACGCAATGGCTTCTAATTCTTTACTAGCAGCATTGATTCGTACCAATAATTTCAGATGCTGATCTTTTAAAATACGCACTTGCACCACTTCAAATACACCATGAAAAATGGGTTCTGGAAAGTGTTGTCCCCATGTGGCGATATTGTGCAGTAAATCAGCGAAATCAAGCGTTAATTCGGCGTCAGTGAGTTCGCCATCAGAAAGCATTTTTTGCTGTAAATCGACTTGCGCTAAACGACGAGCAACAACCTCGTCAAAGGCGATGGTAAATGACGGAAGATGATGTGTGTGTAAACTCAGTCCCGCCGCCATCGCATGACCACCAAATTGCAGAATTAAATGCGGATGCTCTGTGGCAATATCACTGAGTACATCACGTAAATGCACACCTTCAATTGAGCGTCCAGAGCCTTTGACTAAATCAGCGCCAGCATGGGCAAACGCAATGACAGGGCGGTGCAGACGATCTTTAATTCTCGCGGCTAAAATTCCAATCACGCCTTGATGCCAGTTTTCATCATAAAGGCAAACACCCGATTCAGCGTGTTTTTTATCAAAAGCATAAGTATCATTGAGCAAATTCATGGCTTCTTGCTTCATTTCACGCTCAATTTCGCGTCGCTCAGCATTGAGTAAATCTAAATGCGCCGCCATTTGCCGCGCGGCGGCGGGATCATCTTCGAGTAAACATAAAATGCCTAGCGACATATCTTGAATTCGCCCCGCTGCGTTTAAACGCGGTGCAACGCCAAAACCAAAATCACTTGCTTGCAATGTCGCGGCATTTTTACCCGCTACTTCAATGAGCGCTAAAACGCCTGCGTGCACATTTCCACTACGAATACGCAATAAGCCTTGATGAACGAGTGTGCGATTCACGCTATCAAGCGACACCACATCCGCTACTGTACCAAGGGCAACGTAGTCGAGGAGTTGCGCTAAATTGGGTTCGGGAATATGCTGCGTGGTAAACCAATCACGCTCACGCAGCCGACTGCGCAGCGCGAGCAAGACGTAAAATATTACGCCAACACCAGCGATTGATTTACTGGGAAACTCGTCGCCCACTAAATTAGGGTTCACAATCGCATCCGCCTGAGGAAGCGTTTTGGCAGGTAGATGGTGATCGGTAATTAGCACGCGCATACCACGCTCTTTTGCGGCAATGACGCCTTCATGGCTACTAATGCCGTTATCGACTGTAATTAACACTTGTGCGTTTTTTTGTGCGGCAAGTTCGACGATGTCAATGCTCAAACCATAAGCGTGCTCAAAACGATTAGGTACGACAAAATCCACCTGCGTAGCACCCAGTAGACGCAAGCCTTTAAGCGCAACCGCGCAACTCGTTGCACCATCTGCATCAATATCGGCTACGATGCACAACCGATGCTGATTCTCAAGTGCGTCAACTAAATGCGCGACCATTTTCTCCATATTAGAAAACAGCCAAGGCGAGGGCAAGGTATGTAAATTTCTATCTAATTGCGTACTTGATACCACACCACGCGCGAGAAAAATACGCTTTAAAATAGGCGGCATATCACCAAAATCGCCTTCAATTAACGATAAGGGGCGTTGAATAATCGCTTTTCGTTGACCTTGGTAGTAGAGAGTTGTCATTTTCGGTCTTTTTTTAGAATAAAAAATTTCAAGAGTAACGCGCATTTTGAGTCTATTGTAGAATGTGTCAAACTTTTCGCAACCTTCAACCAACGGCATATTTAAAAATGACTATAAATACAGTTTATGACCTCGCTGTAGCAGGTGTTCAAAAATTGATTCCCTATAAAGCGGGTAAACCCATTGAAGAGTTAGAGCGTGAGCTTGGATTGACCCATATTGTCAAGCTGGCATCTAATGAAAATCCACTCGGTATGGGGCAAAAAGCGCGGGCAGCCATTGAAGCGGCTATGTCAGATTTAACGCTGTATCCCGATGGCAGTGGGTTTCATTTAAAACAGGCGTTGGCGGACAAGTTTTCAGTACAGGCGGAGCAAATTACGCTCGGCAATGGTTCTAATGAGTTGCTGGAGCTCGTTGCACGCGCTTTCCTCACGCCCGAATGTGAAGTTATTTTTTCGCAACACGCGTTTGCTGTGTATCCTATTGTCACGCAAGCGGTGGGCGCAAAAGCAGTTGTCGTGCCAGCACTGGATTATGGGCATGATTTACAGGCGATGCTCTCGCGTGTGACGGACAAAACACGCGTGATTTTTATTGCCAACCCTAATAATCCAACGGGAACACTGCTGGCGCAACACGATGTTGAGGCATTTATCGCCGCGTTGCCTAGTTATGTCATTTGCGTACTCGATGAGGCGTATTTTGAATTTGTGAGCCAACGTGAAACGATTGATTCAGTATCGTGGCTCAAACAATATCCTCGTCTTGTGATTACACGCACGTTCTCAAAAGCGTATGGGCTGGCTGGTTTGCGCGTTGGCTATAGTTTGTCGAGTGTTGAAATCGCTGATTTGCTCAATCGTGTTCGTCAACCGTTTAATAATAACTCACTGGCACTCGCAGCAGCGCAAGCGGCATTGCAAGATACCGATTATTTGCAAAGAACAATAGCTAATAATACTGCTGGCATGGCGCAACTAACGGCAGGCTTTGCTGACTTAAATTTAACGTGGATTCCTTCTGCAGGAAATTTTGTGGCAGTAGACTTAAAGCAAAGTGGTAGCGTTATTTATGACAAATTATTACGCAAAGGTGTGATTGTGCGTCCTGTTGATGTTTATGAAATGCCCACGTTCTTGCGCATTAGTATTGGCACAGCGCAAGAAAATGCGACGTTTTTAAAGGCGCTTAAGGATGTATTAGCTGATGTTTAAACGAGTATGTGTCATTGGCGTGGGGTTAATTGGCGGCTCGTTTGCAAAAGCCGTGCGAATTCATCATTTAGCGCAAAGTATTGTCGGTTTTGGGCGCGTTGACGATGTAGAAAATTTACAACTCGCCAAGCAACTTGGCGTCATTGATGAATTTTACACGGATATCGCCAGTGCGCTTGAATTGGCAGATTGCGTGGTACTGGCAACGCCTGTCGCCAGTACGCAGAGCATTTTAAGTTTACTTAAACCCTTTTGGTCAAGTGATTGCGTGTATTTTGATGTGGGCAGTACCAAAGGCAATGTGATGGACGCAGCGGTGCGTGTGTTTGGCAGTGTACCTGAGAATTTTATTCTGGCGCATCCGATTGCTGGCGCAGAGCAAAGTGGCGTAAGCGCGGCACTCGATGATTTATTTGTGGGAAAGCGCCTCATTATCACGCCTTTGCCAACGACATCGCAAACGCATATACAACAGGTTGCGCAGTGCTGGGAAACAATCGGAGCAATTGTTGCGTTTATGGACGTGAAGCAGCACGACAGTGTCCTCGGTGCGACAAGTCATCTCCCTCATCTTTTAGCTTTTGCGCTGGTGAATATGCTCGGGCATCGTGATGAAAAAGAAGATATTTTTCACTATGCGGCGGGTGGTTTTCGAGATTTTACGCGTATTGCCTCAAGTGATCCGACTATGTGGCAAGCCATCTGCTTTGCCAATAAAACAGAATTACTGCCGCTACTTGATGCATTCAAAGCACAATTGACGCACATGCAAGAACTCCTTGAAAGTGATAATCAAGAGGCGTTGATTGATTTATTTGCGTATGCGAATACGGCAAGGCAAAAATTTTTACAGCAAACCGAAAATCAGCAAAATTAAGTGCATGAATTTTAGGGGTGAAAATTCCAATATTTGCCGTCCGTTGCCCGCAAACTTTCTATTTTTAACCGATCATTTTTAAGCGATACGGTGATTGCGCCATCGTTTGCACTGGTGAGATAGGGGATATTTAAGTCTTGGTAACGGGCAATGACTTCCTTGCTTGGATGATTAAATTGATTGCGATAACCATTTGGGATTAAAACGGTTTCTGGGTGAATTGCCTCTATGAAGGATAGCGTGGAAGATGTTTTGCTCCCATGATGGGGCGCAATGAGAATCGTTGATGGTAATTGTTCAATCGCATAATTGACGAGCCATTGCTCCGCTTTTGCTTCAATATCACCTGTTAAGAGAACAGCGCCAGTCGATGTTTGAATTTTCAGTACACACGAATTATTGTTTTCATCATCAAATTTTTCGACAGGTGATATTAAGTGAAATGTCACGCCATCCCAATTCCAACTTTGTGGCGCGTGGCAATAACTTGCAGCGTAACCATCAAATTTTTCGGGTACACTGGTCAAAATGTGTTCGACAGGTAGATTTTTCAAAATCGTGTCTGCCCCGCCAATATGATCATTATCGCCATGACTAATGACAAGCATATCGAGCTTTTTGATATGCTGGTAATTAAGAAAAGGCAAAATGACATTTTTACCCATATCGCCGCCTCCTAAAAATTTAGCGCCTGTATCAAAGAGTAGCGAATGATGTTGTGTTTGTACACTAACAGACAAACCTTGTCCCACATCAAGTAGCGTCACGATTGCTTCACCTGTATTTAACGTTGGCACCATAGGAAAAATCAGCGGTAAATTTAAAATCAACCCTAACGCGCGATGAGGAATGCCGCGTGGTGCAAATAACCACAGCAATCCCAAGCAAGACAGCGCAAAAGCAAAGCCGCTTGGCTGAGGGTGATTGATGGTGGCAAAGGGCAGCGTCGATGACCACGCAAGACCTTGCATAAAATAAGTCAACAGCAAATCAAGTAAAAAGAAGAGTTTATCGGCTAGGAATGGTGCTATAAAAACAAGCGGCACTAATATCAGCGCAAAAGGGACGAAAATGAATTCGACAAGGGGCACCGCGACAAAATTCACCAGCGGTGAAATGAGAGAAACTTGTTGAAAAAATAGCAATATTAACGGTGACAATCCAATAGAAACACTAAGTTGAATATCCACGCCCACTTGCCAAGTTGATATCGATTTTAATCGACCATCGACGCGATACATAATGAGCACAACCGCCAGAAAAGACAGCCAAAATCCAATGGACAGTAACGCGAGTGGATTGAGAAGTAAAATACCCAGTATCGCCAGTCCTAAACTATGCAAATGGCTGACTTGGCGTTGATAAAATCCGGCAATCATGACAATACCTAGCATCATGACCGCTCGCTTAGTTGGAATCACAAATCCCGCTAAACTGGCATACGTTATTGCCGTGATGACACTGACAATAGCCGCTAATTGCGGTGGTGAATAGCGAAAAACGGGTAAACGTGCAACAAGTTTTAGCGTTAGCCAATAAATCAGTCCAGCCACTAACGCAATATGTGAACCAGAAATCACAATCAGATGCGTAGTGCCTGTCATGCGAAAAATATCCCATTGCGCAGGCAATAGACCGTTATCATCGCCAATGGTTAAGGCTTTAAGGAGGGCAACGCCCAGCGTGTCGCCATAACGAGCGGTCAATTGATTGCCAATCGTTTCGCGCCATCGATTTATTTGCATCATCGATGAAGTACGCTGGCGCACGGGCGCAGGATGCTCAGAAACGGTGCCATTTGCGCCAATGCCTTGAGCAAATTGCCAACGCTCAAAATCTTGGCTACCTAGATTAAAATTACTATGGTTACGCTTGAGTTTTGCGGTTAACGTCCATATTTCACCCGCGTGTAAAATAGCGGTAGGTTTATACCACGCCAGTTGTATTTTACGTGGCAGCTGGTCATTGTTTTCTGTTAAGGTCACTTCAAAATGGGCGCGTTGTGCATTTTGATCGGGAAGACTTGTGATTTCGCCAGTGAAACGCACTAACTCACCTTCAAGGCTTGATGCGAGTTGCTCACTTAATTGATAATGTGCAAAACCACTTGACCACAAAAAGCCAAGTAAAAAAAATAGCCCATAAAAATAGCGCAATCGTGCCATAATGCAAGCTATTGCACCTATAACAACTAACCACATCAGTGTGGGTAATTGCGTGAATTGCTGCAGGGCAAAATCACCACATAAAAAAGCAAGAGCGTGACCAATCATGCGATAAAAATAATAATGAATGAGGATAGAATACGATGGCGAAAGAATTGGTTGAAAAAATGATGCAAAAATTTATTCCCGATCCCGATGTAATTAAACGTCATAAAAGTTTACAGTTTTTAGGGCAAAAATTACACGATCCAAATTTATGGCATATCAATCGTCGCTCAATTTGCATGGCATTTGCCGTTGGACTTTTTGGGGCATGGATACCCACGCCAGGGCAAATGGCAATTGCGGCTGCGATGGCAATGTATTTCCGCGCAAATTTACCTATTTCTGTGGCGCTAGTGTGGTTGACGAATCCCATTACGATGCCGCCCTTATTTTATTTCGCTTATCAAGTGGGTTTGTGGTCGATGAATTTACCCGAATCAGATGGATTTGATTTTTCGCTGACCGGTATGTTGTCTGGGCTTGGGGATGTCTGGCAACCATTTTTGATGGGGTGTTTTATTTTAGGTGTGGCATCGGCGGTCGCTGGTTATTTTGTGATGAAACAATTCTGGGCGTACCATGTAAAACAAAAATGGCACGCTCGCGCAACAAAAGGACGTAAATTTGCGCGTTATGTTGTCTTTCATTCTACCGAGTGGCGACAATAAGCCTTGCTTTTAGATTTAATATAGTTACTAGATGTGCGACATTTTATTCCCTTTTTAACAGGAAAACCGTGGAAAATAAGCAACGAAACCCTTTCGCTTCGCGCGATAGAAAACCCAAAATTACCGCTAAACACCCAAAGCGACAAGAAAAATCGCGCTCTAACAAAAAAAGTGAGCCATCAGTAAAACGTGCAACGCATGAGGCAGTTTTAGGCGATGGCGAGCGGATACAAAAAGTGCTCTCGCGCGGTGGTCTTGGGTCACGACGCGAAATTGAGCGCTGGATTGATGAAGGGCGACTTAAAATCAATGGCGTACTCGCTACGCATGGTGCGCATTTAAAAGCGGGTGATTATCTGCAACTCAATGAACGCGTGGTGCATTGGGATAAGTTCGCGCAGCAAGCGACGCGTGTGCTGATTTATCATAAGCCAACAGGGGAAATTGTGACGCGCCATGATCCTCAAGGGCGTCCAACGGTGTTTGCACAAATGCCTAAATTAGACACAGCGCGATGGATTTCAGTGGGACGTCTTGATGTGAATACGTCAGGTTTACTTTTGTTGACCAACAATGGTGAATTAGCCAATAAACTCATGCACCCCTCAACTGAAGTTGAGCGCGAATATGCGGTGCGTATTTTAGGTGAGGTGTCAGATGAAAAATTGGAGCTACTTAAAAAAGGCGTACCGCTCGAAGACGGTGAAGCCAAGTTTGATCAAATTTATTTCATCGGCGGTGAGGGCGTCAATAAGTGGTATCACGTTGTGGTCAGTGAAGGTCGAAATCGCTTAGTGCGTCGCTTATGGGAAGCGCAGAACGTGGTGGTGAGTCGTCTTATTCGTGTACGCTATGGACCCATTGTGTTGCCTGAAAAATTACGCACACAAAAACATTATGAATTAACGGCAAAAGAATTGGAATTATTATTCGAGTTCGCGGGGTTACCTGCAGAAAAAATCATTTAATAAACATTTAAAGAGGTCAGCGTGATGTCAAAACCGACTGTTATCGATGTTGCAAAAAGTATTCTCTCAGCGGCAATTGGTGTACAAAGCAATAAAAATCGTGAACGTGATTTTCAACACGGCTCGTTTGCGTCTTATGTCATTGGAGGCGTTATTTTTACGATTGCTTTTATCTTTGCGATTGTTTTTATTGTATCACTCGTTTTATAACGAAAGAATATCGCTCGCGCTTGCCGCGAGTTTGATAGAATAGCCTGCAAATAACCCAAGTACGGATTAGCCGAGCCAATCGTGTTTTGCTAGTCCGATTTTTTTACTGCCAAATTTAGAAAAAAGACCCCCGTGGATTTAAAACATATTAGAAATTTCTCCATTATCGCGCACATTGATCACGGCAAGTCAACGCTTGCTGATCGTTTTATTCAGTTATGTGGCGGTTTATCTGATCGTGAAATGTCAGCGCAAGTGCTTGATTCAATGGATATTGAAAAAGAGCGTGGCATCACCATTAAAGCACAGAGTGTGACGCTCGATTTCAAAGCCGCTGATGGTGAAATCTATCAGTTGAATTTTATTGACACACCGGGTCATGTTGATTTTTCGTATGAAGTATCACGCTCGCTTGCTGCCTGTGAGGGCGCTTTATTGGTGGTTGATGCGGCGCAAGGCGTAGAAGCGCAAAGCGTGGCGAATTGTTATACCGCCATCGAGCAAGGGCTTGAAGTCGTGCCGGTGTTAAATAAAATTGATTTGCCTTCGGCCGAGCCTGAGCGTGTCATGACCGAAATTGAAGAAGTCATTGGTATTCCCGCTGATGACGCACTCATGATTAGCGCCAAAACGGGACTTGGCGTACAAGACGTTTTAGAGCAATTAGTCTTAAAAGTGCCGCCCCCTACAGGTGACGCAGATGCGCCATTGCAAGCGTTAATTATTGATTCGTGGTTTGATAGCTATTTGGGCGTGGTATCGCTCGTTCGCATTATGAACGGCAGTATTAAGCGTAAACAAAAAATTACGATTATGTCTACGGGCAAAACATTTTTAGCGGAAAAAGTAGGTGTGTTCACCCCTAAGCGCGTTGAAAAAGACGTATTAAACACGGGTGAAGTGGGCTTTCTTGTCGCGGGGATTAAAGATATTTTTGGTGCGCCCGTGGGCGATACCGTAACATCCCCCGACAAACCCTCTGTAGAACAATTAACCGGTTTTCAGCGTGTGCAACCACGCGTTTTTGCTGGACTGTATCCCGTTAGCTCAGACGATTATGAAGAATTGCGTGAAGCATTAAATAAATTAAATCTCAATGATGCTGCACTGCAGTTTGAACCAGAAACCTCGCAAGCCTTGGGCTTTGGATTCCGTTGTGGATTTCTTGGTATGCTTCACATGGAAATTGTGCAAGAGCGTCTTGAGCGTGAATACAACGTTGATTTAATTACCACTGCGCCAACGGTAATTTATGAAGTCATTACCCAAACGGGCGAAACGCTAATGGTCGATAATCCGGCAAAATTGCCTGAAAACGGCACTATGCGTGAGATTCGTGAACCCATTATCCGCGCAAATATTTTAGTGCCTGAGGCGTATGTGGGCGCAGTGATTACGCTATGTATTGAAAAGCGCGGTGTACAAAAAGATATGCAATATGTTGGTCGTCAAGTTTCACTGCATTATGAAATGCCGCTCAATGAAGTCGTACTGGATTTCTTTGATCGTTTAAAATCCGTCAGTCGCGGATTTGCCTCGTTTGATTATGAATTTTTACGTTTTCAAGTTGCATCACTAGTCAAACTAGACGTGTTGATTAATGGCGAGAAAGTCGATGCGCTGTCAAGCATTGTACATTATGATTTGAGTGTGAAACGCGGACGCGATTTGGTGGAAAAAATGAAAGATTTAATTCCACGTCAAATGTTTGAAATTGCCATTCAAGCCGCGATTGGCTCTAAAATTATTGCACGTTCAACAGTGAAAGCGCTCAGCAAAAACGTGTTAGCAAAATGTTACGGTGGGGATATTTCGCGTAAGAAAAAACTGCTTGAAAAACAAAAAGCGGGTAAAAAACGTATGAAACAAGTGGGTAACGTAGATATTCCGCAAGAAGCGTTTTTAGCGGTTTTGAAATTGAATAAAGAATAATCAGAGGGCATTGTTGTGGATTTCGATTTTTCGTTTTTTTTGTTTGTTGCGACTATCGTCACAGGGGCGATTTGGGGCGCTTATGCGTGGTATTTAAAGCGTCAACATATTCCCTATGATATTGAAAATGAACCGGTGATTGTGGAATATGCGCATTCATTTTTTCCCGTTGTGTTGATTGTATTTTTGCTGCGCTCCTTTATTGCAGAGCCGTTTCGCATTCCGTCGGGGTCGATGATGCCAACCTTGCTTGTTGGCGATTTTATTCTCGTGAATAAATTCACCTATGGCATTCGCTTACCGGTGATTAACAAAAAAGTGGTTGAGTTAAATTCACCGCATCGCGGTGATATTGTTGTATTTCGTTATCCTAAAAATCCTGAAGTCAATTACATTAAACGTTTAATTGGTTTGCCCAATGACAAAATTTCTTACGTCGATAAGCATTTAACGGTTAACGATCAACCTATTTCAGAAAGTGCACTGGGTGAATTTCAAGGCGCGGGTGAAAGTGCTGAAATGAATGGCGCCGCGCAATTTTTGGAAAATTTAACAGGTGTTGAGCATCGCATTTTAATTCGCGATGGTGCACCGTCGGTTGAATTTACCTACACGGTACCACAAGGACAGTATTTTATGATGGGTGATAATCGTGATAACAGTAATGACAGTCGTTACTGGGGGTTTGTGCCAGAAGAAAATTTAGTCGGTAAGGCGTTTTTTATTTGGATGAGTTGGGATTGGCAAAACAAGGGCGTTGATTTTTCTCGATTAGGGACGATTTTAAAATAGGTTTAGAATTTAGGTGAAAAAATATTTTTTGTAATATGCGTAAAGTGAGTGGTGGCAAGTGACAAGAAAGCCCGAAGTATTAAGTAGAAAATTAGGTTTGACGTTTAATAACCCACAATTATTTATCACCGCGCTCACGCATCGTAGTGCGAGTTCGCATAATAATGAGCGTCTGGAATTTTTAGGGGATGCCATTTTGGGGTTTGTGATTGCAGAGCAGTTATATAACCTTTTTCCGTATGCGGCTGAAGGGGTGCTAAGTCGCCTTAGAGCAAGTCTTGTCAATCAACGCTCACTTGCAGAACTCGCTCGTCAACACGAATTGGGTGATTATTTACTACTCGGTTCAGGTGAGCTCAAAAGCGGTGGTTTTCGTCGTGATTCTATTTTATCCGATGCGCTTGAAGCCATTATTGCCGCGTTATTTGAAGATCAAGGGATGGCGGCTTGTCAGGTGTGGGTAGCGAGATTATTTGATGAAAAATTAAAAAATTTATCGTTAAATAATGGTCAAAAAGACCCAAAAACCCGTCTGCAAGAATTGATGCAAGCAAAAAAATTGGATCTTCCGCATTACGAATTATTGACGATGTCGGGCCTAGCGCATGAGCAGACCTTCAAAGTCAAATGTACCATTTCACTACTCCCCGAACCCAGTATTGGTGCAGGTGTGACCCGAAAAGGCGCCGAGCAAGCCGCCGCAGAAGTGCTTCTCGAATTATTAGCCAAGGAAAATATATTATGAATTGTGGTTACGTCGCCTTAATTGGTCGTCCAAATGTGGGGAAATCCACATTGATGAACCATTTGCTCAAGCAAAAAATCAGTATTACCTCGCGCAAACCGCAAACCACGCGCCATCGCATTTTGGGCATCAATACCACTGATGTCGGGCAAGCCATTTACATGGATACACCCGGTATGCACGCAGAGCAAAAAAAGGCATTGAATCGTCAACTCAATCGTACGGCTGACACGACGCTACTAGGCGTTGACGTGATTGTGTGGTTAATTGATGGTTTATCGTGGCATGAATACGATGACGTCATTTTTGAAAAGCTCAAACAAGCTGGATTGCCCGTTATTTTAGCTGTCAATAAAGTTGATCGTATTGCGGATAAAGACAGAGTGCTCGCCTTTTTCGCGGCAGCACAAGCGCGTTTTCCTTTTCATGCCATTTTTCCAATTTCTGCACTGAAACGGATTCATTTAGATGAACTTGAAGCCGCGATTATGGAACTTTTGCCCGAAGGCGATTTAATCTATCCTGCGGATCAAATTACGGATCGTCCAGAGCGTTTTTTGGTAGGTGAGATTATTCGTGAAAAATTAATGCGCCGTTTAGGGGCTGAATTGCCTTATGAATTAACGGTTGAAATTGAGCGTTACGAAGAACTTGACCACATCAGCAAAATATACGCAATTATTTGGATTGAGCGTATGTCGCAAAAAAGTATCATTATCGGAACAGAAGGCGATATGCTCAAAAAAATTGGTACCGACGCGCGGGTGGATATTGAGCGTTTAATTGGTCAAAAAGTTTATCTACAGCTTTGGGTGAAAGTGAAAAAAGGCTGGTCAGATAATGAACGTGCATTGCAAAGCTTAGGTTATCAAGATTAATTGCGTTTGAATTTTGCAATCAAAGAAGGCGATTTTACATCGCCTTTTTTTATGATGAAATTTTTACCCAAACGTTGAGCCGTTATAACCCCAAAAAGCAGCGGGCGCATTACTAAATTCAATATACATTCTATCCGGTGAAATCTGTAGTTCGGCATGAACCAGTTCACAAAGCGAGGCGCTCAATGCGTTGGCTTGCTTTTCGCTCAGTCCAATGCTTTTACATTCTAAATACGCCAGTGGCGTGTCCTTTCCGCCAAATAACATCGACACGGTATCTGACAATTCAATCATCACATACGATTCAGGCTTGCCGGTTTCTTTAGCGGCAAGATGCGAAAGTTGACGCAATAATTTGGGTTTATCTGCAATGTGTGCATTTGTGCTGAGTTTTATATAAGGCATGACGATGTTTCCTAAAAATAATAATAACGTTAAAAATGCAATCGTTCGCGTCAATAACAGGCGGTATGATGGTTGTGAAGTAATTTAAGGAGAGAGGGGGTCTGCACGAGCGCGTGTCACGGATTGTTAAATGACTTGATTGGCAGGGCAAAACCATGCCAATCAAAGTCACACGCTTATTAAAAAGCGCTACAGCGACGCATTATTTTTTATTTTTTTTAGATTCGACTGCCGCTGAAAGGTGTTCTACCGCTGCTTGTGAATGTGACACAGCAACGTCAAGATGACCTAAATTGCCGTGATCAATGGCTTGTTCAAGCTCTTCTGCGCCAGCGTTCAAATGATTTTTTGTCACACTTTTTTCTGAAACAGCGGCTGTCAATGTATGCTCGAGCGCAGCGCCAGCATGATGAACAACGTCTGCGGGTTTACTTGCGTTAGCCGCTTCTTTTGCATGCTCTATAGCCACCTTTGGATGATCTTCTGCAAAAACATAATTAGCTGAAATGAATAATAAACCAGACAAAATAACACTTAATTTTCTCATAACCTACCTTCCAAATAGTTAACATCTAACCACATAATTGTTGTTTTATTGATTAGAGGGATGATCCCCAGCATTATTAAACACGAATCCAAAATAACTGGCAATACATTGAATTGAAAATGTTATATCGATATTATTGATGATATGTGATTGCTAATAAATACCGATATGGAGAAAAATAGGACATCGGCAAACTACGCGATATAGCGAAGGGAGGGTTACTTGAAAATAGTATTAACACAATAAAACTACAGAAATTATCACCGCATATCGTGTTACGCAATGTTTACCATACGATAAACTAGGGCTACCTCATTAAAAAACTTGGTCCAAAATCAAAGCTAACATGTCATCTTTCCAGCCGGCGGATTTACGCATAAGTTTGATACTGGTGCGTTTGAGAGCAGGATTATTCGCTTTAGCT
>OMIH01000126.1 GCA_900299045.1 Methylococcaceae bacterium | reverse complement strand
TGGTCTGCAACAGCGAGTAAAAAAACGCCGAGTTTTTCAGTGGGGGCATTGGGTAGTAACGTGTTTAATTTTCAATCACAGTGCCTAAATTCAAGCACAGATTGTTTGCTAGATTTGCTGTTAATGAAAGAAAAATTATTTTTAAAATTGCCCTATAACGGCTACGCTACAACGGTTAATGGTGTTGGGCTATACGCAGTCAATAAAGTAAAAGAAGGTGTATTTAGTGAACCTAAAACGCGCATTTCAGTGGACGTAATTGCGGTGAGTCCGCGCAATTATGTCATTTTAGCCGTCAAACAATTACCCGATTATGCGGTGTTAGTTGATTTGAAAAAAGTAAAAAAATAATAGGTAAATCAACATGAAATCGTCAGAGTTAATTACACAGTCCATTCCATGGTTAACCGGCTCAAGTGTGGCGTTAGGGCAAGGGCTACTTGCAACCGGATGCACGGTTCCAAAAATTGGGCAGTGCGCGGGATGTGGCAGTTGTGTTATTGCGGTAATTACCTTGACAGGATTGGCGCTGAAAAAACGTCGTTATAAGCAGGCGCAAGGTCTTGAGCCGTTTGAGATTCGCACGAGCAATGATTAAGACGCGTTTTTTTAATCACGTTAGCCGATTCACTTTCACTTTGTTATGTTCGATAACAACAGGCGCTCTAGCTGATGATCAACAAGACAGTTGGCGTGGTTCTGTGCGGACGAAAGTGCAAACAGACAACCGCTATAGTTTGGACGGTGATTACACAGGTGAAATGTGGGGGCAAATGGTTTACACGAACCCAAATCAACAAGTAAATGGAAATGTGAGCGTGCTAAGTCGTTTAAGTACGGATATTTACCGCGATAAACAAGAAGTGTATCAAGCCTTTGCAGAAAAAAAGTTTGATCGTGTGCCTTTAACCCTGCGAGGAGGGCGTTTTGAGAAAAGTGATAATTTAGGGCTTTATTTGGTAGATGGCGCGGCGGCTAAGTATCAACTCAGTCAACCAATAAGCGTGGAAGTTTACGGCGGACGACCTTTGCGAATTGATCATGTGCAATCAATTCGTGGCTCACTGGTCGCGGGTGTGGATAGTCTATTTCAATTTACGCCTCATTTTACGTCTGACGCATTAGGACTTGATAACACCGATGTTGGCGTAGGTATGCAAACGGTTGAGCGAAATGAAATCAGTATGTGTCAAAATACGAATACGAATACGGAGCCTGTTGTCGATGAAAATTTTGATGTAGTGGAAAATACAACCACAAACGCTTCGCAAATCCATAAAACACTGACAACCTATCGCTTCAATAGTCATGCGCATTTAAAAGGGTATTTATTAAATGCGCAGAAGCCATTTGAAATGTATGTAAAAGGGTCGTATGCAAGTGAAAAAAGTCAACTTGAAAATGTCTTTGTCGATGCGTGGTGGGATGTGTTTAAAGATATGCGACTGCGCAACTATTATGAAGCGTATCGTCCACAGCAATATTTTGTGACGTTCCGTGACCGTTTTAACAGTGCGTATGCGCTTGGTGAGCAACAAATTTGGCGTGGTTCGCTTGAACAACGTTATTCTCAACGCTTGCGCTATTCGGCAGGCATACAAGTTGCTAATCGTGACGTGGGTGAGCGTGGACAAGGCTACAACGCGAATATCAGCTATCAATGGCAACCTAATTTAACCACTCAAGCGACAGTTGATTATTTAGAATTAAGTGGTGGTGATTATGCCGCGAGCCTTTATCTTTCAAATACACACGCTATTGATAGTAAAAATCGCTATAGCGTCAACTTTGCGCTGCGGGAAGAACAAAAAAATCTATACGGAGAAAATGTGGCGGCAGGGATTGAAACCGAATGGCAAACCATGGTGAAAAATAATTGGGTGGTTGCCCTAAAAGCGAGTTATATCAATAACACAAATGACAATGCACGCAATGAATATTTGGGTTCCGCGCAATTAACGTATTACTTTGATTATTTTCAGGCGAAAAAACCATGAAATGCCGTGTCATTTGTTTCCTATTTTTGATGCTTGTGTTTCGTAGTGTATTTGCTATGGACGCAAAAATTGATAATTCATGGTGGGAAAAACGCAATCAGACAAGTGAGGTTTATTATCCCCATGCCGCGCATTTGGACGTGATGAAAGAAGAGGGCGATAGTTGTTTACTTTGTCATTCTTATGCAAAAACAGATGTGATTGATATAGAAAAAGTAAAGAAGTTGACTGTCATCGCTAACGAATCACTCAAGCCGATTTGTCATAGCTGCCATGTTGATGAACAGCGTGCGCCTTGGCGTTGCGATCTATGTCATAAAGAGAAAGAGAAAATTTGGCCTGCAGACCATCGTTTTGATTATATCAATCATCATAATGAAGCCGCGCGAGGGCAGGAAAAATATTGTGAAACCTGCCACGTAGATGTGAATTTTTGCACGGATTGTCATTTGCGTCGTGATACATCTGGCGTGGGTTATCATCCTTTAGGGTATCGCACATTGCATGGCATTGAGGCGCGTTTTGATGCGGCGCGTTGCGGGCGTTGTCATAATGAAAACTACTGCAGTGATTGTCATGTGATACGTTAGCCTTTTACTTTTAATATCTAGCGTATTGTTAATGATGCCACTACAGGCAAAAACCATTTCGCAAAATGGCACTTTGACGCTCACCCCTGCGCACGGTTCAGGGAGCGCATGGGGGAAATCAAATTGCAACGCGTGTCATATTGCGGCGAATTTACATAAAAGCGTGCCTAAAATTAAGCAAATTGTCGATAAGAAAAGAACGCTACTCACTTGCAGTGGCTGTCATGGTGACAATGGTGTTAAGCATACGCAAAAGCAATGTTTAATTTGTCATAATTCCACTGATATGCCGCAACATCCCTTGCGTAGTGGAGCGCATCGTCACGATTTTGATGCCTCCAAAGATCTGCCGACCACTAATAAACAATGCGTCATTTGCCATGATGCGTCAAACATGAATGGTAAATTTGAACCGGCACGCGATTTAACGCGTTTTGAAGGCGCAATTTACCAGAATTCCAATGAGTTTTGTTTGGTTTGTCATAACCGTACACATCAACAAGCACAATTCCCCATAATTCATGCAGGTAAGCGTGAACAATCCATTGCCGCTGAAGAGGATTACCGAAAAATCGATAAACATGGTGTCACTGATGGTGAGGGCACGGGGCTTTACACGGGTTTGCGTAGTGGTTATGCGTACAAAACCACAGTCGATTGCGTGGACTGTCACGCAATGCACGGCACTGCCAATGTGGGACTCATTATTGATGATTCACGCAAGGGAGCGTTTTTACTTGACCCGATGCTACGCAGTAAACCTTATCGCATTAACCTATTAGAAAATAACACGAATTACAGTCAGCTTTGCGCGTTGTGTCATAACATGAAAACGGTTGCTGAAGGTGGCGATATTGACACGGGAAATGGCTTGCATGGCGTGCATTTCAATAATGGATCAGATTGCGTAACGTGTCACAATCACGGTGAGCGAGTGCAAAAAGGTTTATGAGGTTGTGGTTTTTTCTTGTCATGCTGT
Organism: Methylococcaceae bacterium; assembly: GCA_900299045.1. Lineage (GTDB taxonomy): Bacteria > Pseudomonadota > Gammaproteobacteria > Methylococcales > Methylomonadaceae > UBA10906. The sequence continues at coordinate 898 of OMIH01000126.1, read as the reverse complement.
TTTCGTGCAGTGTGTTTGCTGATGACACTAATCAATGGCGAATGCAATCGTATGCGCAATCGAAACAGTTGCCTGATTTACATCATGTAGTTGATGTCAGATTACTTGAAAATATGAATCCGCCCGCTGACTTTTTGCTCAAGGCAGGGCGCGTGTTGCAATGTCAAACGTGTCACGGTATCGACAACATAGATGAAATGCCTTACGACAAAATTGATAAAAATGCGCCAAATTTTTTGCGTTTAAATGGCTATCAAAAATTAGATACTTTTTGCACGAATTGTCACGATGCAAAGCAGCATGCGCGTCCCAATATTCATTTGATGAAAAAGGAAGATGGTTCAATCAAAAAAGAAACCTGTTTATTTTGTCATCGTGAAGTGAATGAGAAACGCGATGAAAAACGTGAATTGGTCGATGCAAATTTGCGCTTACCCGTTGAAAAGGTTTGCGTGGGATGTCATTTGAAAACACCGCATTTCAATGCGATTGAACATACCGATGGCGAGTTAACAGACGATACAACCAGTTCAGCAAAAAAGATGACATTACGCTTAAAACAGCTTGAGCAAGAAAACACACTTTATTTGCCGCTGTCTAGTGATAACAAAATAGTGTGTATTACGTGCCATACGCCACATGAAGAAGGGATTTTAGGCGACAACAATCCTAGCAGTAAACAAGTGCGCGGAGATGTAAAAAAAGGCGTGGAATATAGCGAGCACAGCTGGAGCGCGGTAATAAAAGAAGACAAACGTGAGCGACTCGAAAAAATAGCAATGTCGCTGCCAATTTATCAACGTATTGAAAAAGAAGTGTTACTGCGACTGCCGGCAAAAGATGGCACGTTGTGTTTGAGTTGTCATGAATTTGAGAATTGAGCCATGAAAAATCCATT
>OMIH01000125.1 GCA_900299045.1 Methylococcaceae bacterium | reverse complement strand
GGACAATATTAATCAATTATCCTATTTGATGTTTGCTGCCTTTACAATGGGACTCGCCATTAAGTCCTTTTTTGAGTTTAGCAATCAAATCATTCATCAAGACCTGAAAAAAATTGGTCATTGTCACTTGTTTTTCTGGTGTTATCTAATATTTGCCTCGTGTTAGGTTCGACAGGATTTCATGCTTTCTTGTTTGTTGGAAATGTATTTCTTGTTATTGCACTATTGAAAATGGGGCTCCTTTTTAGACATCTTCATCGACCCATTACCAAGCGGTTCACAAAGCGCCTGCAGTTAATCATGCTGCTATTCACTGTTTTTTTTGGTGTTTTATTTTATGAAAAAGCCGCCTATATTTGGCGATTTTATTTAGTGAGCACGGTGATTATCTTACTCACACTTTGGCATTTAGATGAAGTCGTTAATGCCTTAAAAACAGAAATGACATTTCATCTCAACGTCATTTTATATATCAAGATCACGATACTGATCCTCTGTTTTATACGTGTCATCACAGCGCAAGATGTGTTTGATGGCACGGTTCAATATGTTTATCAAGAAAGCACTAATGGTTTATTTGCTCGATTGATGTTGACGGGGTTAAATTTAGCCACCTTTGTATTAGTTGGTGGGTACATTTCGGAAAAGATTTTGTTAAGCGAAAAAAACTTAGTGAATGAGCTCAACGAGAAAATTGCGGCTTTAAAAACCTTGACGCATGAAAAAGACGAGGTTCAACAACTTTTAGCCGAGCGCGAATTACTTATTGCATCACTGGTGAAATCAGAAAAAATGGCGGAAACAGGTATGTTATCTGCCTCCATTGCGCACGAATTAAGTCAGCCTCTCTGCGCTATTAGTATGAATGCGCAATCACTGCAATTTTTGATTCAAGAGCAGAAAAGTCAAGCTATGACGCAGGTGATAGTAGATAGAATTATTGCCGACAATCAGCGTGCTTCAGAGATTATTATTTCGCTCAAGCAATTATTCCTGCATTCAGAAAATCAAGTTCAACGCATCTCTCTTGATCGCTTAGCTGAAAAAATTGGCGTCATTATGTCGCCCTCCGCGAAAATTAACGCCATCACGTTGCATTATTTTCTCAATGCACCCAATGAACTGCATTTGCGCGTTGGGGAATTACAGCAAGTGATTATTAACTTGGTCAATAATGCGATGCAAGCGCTCGAAAGCGTTGAACATCAAAATAAAGAAATTCGCATTCAAACAGAACAAATAGACAATGCAGTTCGTTTGACGGTGACGGATAATGGCACAGGCGTTCCTGAGGGGATGGGAAACACGATTTTTGATTTAATGAAAACCTCTAAACCGGAAGGTATGGGCGTTGGTCTTTGGTTATCACGGCATATTATAAAACGTCACGGCGGTGTTTTATACTATGAAAATCAATTAAATGGCGGTGTTGCGTTTACGATAGAACTGCCATTAAATCAAAAATACGAAAACCCATTTGCGTAATATTTATCATACTAAAGGATGATAGTCAATTTGTGTACTCTCTGTCAATATAGCGCAATAACGTAATTTTAATTTTGGGGGAATCTGTACAAATGTATTCGTTAACGAGTTCAATATCAAAAGATACTCAACATATCGTTTTAATCGATGATGACCATTCTGTGCGTCAAGGAATTGAATTGATGCTGACTAATTTAGGTTACATGGTGCATTCTTATAGTGATGCAACGGATTTTTTAAATCGTGGCTTTGAGGCAACACCTTGCATTATGGTGTGTGACATGAATATGCCCCATTTGTCTGGTGTTGAGGTGCAAGCGGCATTAGCGAGTCAGGGGCGCGCTGATATGCCCATTATTTTTATTAGCGGTCAATCCTCGGTTGAGCAATCCATTACCGCGATGAAACAAGGTGCAGTCGAGTTTTTAATAAAACCGTTTAATGTGAACGATTTGCTTAAAGCTATTGAACAGGGGTTTGCATTAGTAGAGAAAATGCACCAAAACGCATTAAAAAAACACGCATTGGAAAATCAATTAAAAAAGCTCTCTCCACGAGAGCGTGAAGTTTTTCATTTACTTGCTATGGGGTATAACAACACAGAAATACTTAACAAACTCGACATTTCATTGCCAACAACAAAGCAATATAAATCCGAAGTGATGCGCAAATTGAATTTGAATTCACTCTCTGAACTTATCGCGTTACAGCATTAGTTTTATCAAAAAATCGACATTTTTTAACTGATTTATGCTCGCTATGATGTGTAAACGATATCGATTCCATCGTAAAAAATACCACAAAATTTATCATTACGCTCTGTATTGTCGTAATTTATACAGTATAATGCGCAATACTAATCCATTGATTTAGCAATCAAATTTATCACCGACTCCATTTTTAATCTTTCTGTTTTTGCCAATAAAAGCGAGCGTAGCGCAGGTGGGGAAATGGGTATAACCCCATCAATCATTTACAAATTGCCCATTTACAAATTACCAATCGTCCAGCACATCAAGGACTTTTTTGGAACGAATTTCGTCTTTTGTCACCGCTGATATGGCGTATCGAAATCAATGTAGCGGATCAAAGTAATGAAGTTGCTGAGCTTCGGCGATTTCTCATTAAACTCAGTGGTAGGCAAATGCGACATAAGCAAGAATTTTCCAATCCCACTTTGCTTGATGGATTATGGGTTTTTCTCTCCATGCTTGAAGTAATCAACGCTTACTCTGCTGAAGAATTAGAGAGTTTTAAACTTACTGCCCAAAAATTTATCGACAAACTTGTGTAGATACTTATGCCTTTATTGGATAATCAATTTCATAGGCTTTGCTAGGAAAACCATAATAATCATAAATTAATGGTGGCTCTTCATGACTTGTGATGGTCACCATATTTTCTTCCCAATGTGCACTAATTATCACAATGGCAGAGGGTTTATTCATTTGAGAGGATAAATTTTTCAAAAAATGAATCAAATTTGTATGACCTATATCTCCCAAAATGGGTAAAGGACCACCACCATGGGGAATAAAGAGAACAGGGCTGAGTTTAGTCATGTTATTATCCAAAAATAGTTTCGCATATTCAGCTAGCTCGTAAAATTTATTCAATGATAATAGGGCTAATTGTTTGCTGATGTGTTCATTTATCATTAGTATAATCCAAAATGAGACGCGGCTTTTGAAAGTAAAGGCTTGAGCTACATATTACCTACAACACAACAGATTTGTCACAACGGATTATTGAGGAGAATGCAATGTTAATAGGCGTACCTAAAGAAATCAAAGATAATGAAAATCGAGTAGGGATGATACCCAGCACGGTGGATGCTTTGATAAAGCTTGGGCATCAAGTGTTCATTGAGAAGGGTGCAGGTGAGGGGAGTGCCATTTCAGATGAGGCTTATCGCCAAGTGGGTGCCACCATTGTCAACACGGCAAAAGAAGCTTGGGATGCTCAGTTAGTTGTCAAGGTTAAAGAGCCCATTGAGGTGGAATATGCTTTTCTTCGCTCGGATTTACTGTTATTCACGTATTTGCACTTAGCGTCCAATCAAGCGCTAACAGACGCATTACTCACATCGAAAACCACGGGCATTGCCTATGAAACAGTTCAATTACCTGACGGCTCATTACCGCTGCTCACACCGATGAGTGAGGTAGCTGGACGCATGGCTACCCAAGTAGGCGCGTATTATCTGCAAAAGAATAATGGGGGACGTGGTGTGTTGATGGGTGGGGTTCCTGGTGTGCTACCCGCTAATGTCGTTGTTTTAGGTGGCGGTATTGTTGGAAGTAATGCGGCTCAGATGGCGGTGGGATTGGGGGCGAAAGTCACATTGCTCGATATTAATCATGCGCGTTTAAAACAATTGGATGACATTTATCAAGGGCGATTACAAACTCTCACTAGCAACGCTTACAACATTGAAGAAGCGATAACGACAGCCGATTTGGTCATTGGTGCTGTTCTCATTCCAGGGCGTCGAGCTCCCTGGTTGGTGACAAAAGCGATGTTGCCTCGTATGCGTGAAGGCGCCGTCATCGTGGATGTGGCAGTTGATCAAGGTGGATGTATTGAAACCACCAAGGCAACGACGCATAGTCATCCCACCTATCTCATCGATGGCGTGTTACATTATTGCGTGGCAAACATGCCCGGTGCGGTACCTAGAACCAGTACATTCGCACTCAGTCACCAAACAGCACCTTTTATTATTGAACTCGCTACGCATGGACTGGATGCACTGCGACTCAATGCGGCGTTGGAGAAGGGACTATCGACGTATCAAGGCGCCATCACATATCAAGCTGTCGCAGAAGCTTTTGCTTTGCCATATCAGAGTGTGGCTGAAGTATTGGATTAAGATGTCGGTGCATATTTCACAGTTTGGATGAGCGTTATGTATTTACGCTTTTTGGAAAATCAGTAGTCGATTATTGGCGGGCATGCCGACATCCTCAATGGGGGCACAAGAGGAACACAAAATTTCACGTGGGTTTGAGCCTATCACAACCTATTCAGCCCATTGGATTTACGATAAGAATTTTAAAATAGCGATTGAAGATTTTTTAACTCGTGAAACAGAAAGTGTTCGACGCTATAAAATGGATGCAGCTAGCTATCTGCCTTTCAAAACGAGCGATGCCTTACGTGATTGAACGTTCATGTCTTGTGTGAATCCATCAATGATTTTTTAAAAATGTATTGGCGTGGCTTTCGCATCACGATCTGTTAGTGGCGGTAAATCGAAGCGCGTTTCAATTAGTTTTAAGATCGATGTAGTATCGTACATCGTGTGGTCAACGTAGCCTTGTTTTGCAAAAGGAGAAATAATTAACGTGGGTACGCGGTTACCGGCGCCCCAACGGTCCAATTTAGGAGGAGGTACGTGATCCCAAAAACCACCAAATTCGTCATAAGTGACGATGACAACGCTGCTTTTCCATACGGCACTTTGTTCAATTTTATGTAAAATGTCCGCAATATGTTGCTCACCAGAAAGCAAATCTGAATAACCAGGATGTTCGTTCAAATCACCTATGGGTTTATAAAAGCTCACCGCAGGTAAACGATCTTCCTCAATGCCTCTAAGAAAGTCAGTTTCATCTTTAAGGTGCAATTCACGCGCAGTACTTCCTGCTGTATAATTTTTGAAATAGACGAAGGGTTGGTGATGATACTGAAAATTTCCCGCTGGATGTCCAGCGATAGCGTCATTCCATCCACCGGAAAACCAAGCCCAAGAAATGGATTTATCTGAGAGTCGATCACCAATCGTCATTGCTGTTTGCAGCGGTAAATGTTTCTCTACATCGATTTCTTTAGCATCGGAAGGTGATTCTATCGGCTGCAACGTATTGACGACATAATTATCTGGGGTGATAGCACCATCCTTAATTAATTCGCCTTGGTCATTTAATTGTACTTTTAAACGTTCAGGTGCATTTTCATAACGTGGGGTGCAGGCGCATATTAACCATTGATGATTTAAAAATGAACCACCATAAGCGGATTGAAAAAAATGATCAGCTAAGGTAAATCGTTTTGCATAAGACCAAAGTGGTAATGCGTCACTACGATAATGCCCCATCGTCAATGCTCCAGCGTCTGAGACAACAGCAAATCGATTCATTTTCCCATCATTTATTTGCGCTTGATGTTGATAAAAGCGATGAACTAAATCAGTGGTTTTTTCATTAGGTGCAACGAATTGGTTGATTTCAAAAGGCTGATTGGGCAAATTACTTGGGAACCTTTTATCCTTAGGTACTTCAGGCAAGGTTTTATAAGGATTTCCTGTTGAATCAATTTGTTGAATCTGCTGTGGACTCGCTTGAGCAAGTCCTTCTGCTCCTGGAAACGCGCCATATAAATTGTCAAAACTATGATTTTCTAGGTAGATGACAATAATGTGTTCAATTTTATCCAATTGAGTTGCTTGTACTGGTTCTACTAATAATAAAGCAGGTAAAATCAACGGTAACGGATATTTCATAAGTATCTCCTGTAGCCTCGTTTCCAAAGCACATTAATTTTTTCCTATGGATGGCTGTCGATGTAAACCACACTGAACGATGATGAAACCTTGTACAATCCTGCACATCTGCAAACCTTGATTTATCTAATGATTGGCAGGTTGTGCAAGTTCTTTTGATACTTAATAGTACAATAATACAAAAAGTAGTAACAAACGAAATGGTGATAAATTTATTGTCTAGTGAGCAAATGAACTAAAAGCGCTTCAACAACATTTAAAAGGTAATTAATCCTAATTTATTTGTTTTTGCAAAACGGCTGAAACGGCTGCGGTTCTTGTTGTTACACCTAATTTTTCAAAAATATGTTCGAGATGTTTATTAATAGTACGAGGACTGGATCCTAAAATGACTCCCATTTCTTTATTCGTTTTTCCGCGTGAAATCCACATCAAAATTTCAGTTTCTCGAACGGTAAGACCAAGTAAATGACGTACCGCATCTACATTCCATTCTCCCGACTTCTTTTCAAAGATCAACATATATTCTTCACCATATTCGCATGGCATAATTTTGCAAGAAAATTCAAATCCTGCACGATAACTTTCAAAATGCGCTGTCGGTGATATGTGCTGATCGTTTAAATAAACGCTTGCCCAATCAAAAATAGGCGCCGGCAAAAATTTACCGACGCTATAATCTGCGGCTGGGAGGGAATGCGTATTTGTAAACTCATTTAGCCATACAGTGCCACTAGGTGTAAGCCACGTTATTTGACATGTTTTATTAATGGCTAATGCAGAAAATTCACGACGGTTTAACACTTCTTCGGCACGTTGAAGTGTACGCATTTGAGTTAGTTGTACATCAACGCGTACGAGTACTTCTGGGGGGCGAATAGGTTTTACTAAATAATCCACTGCCCCCTCATTGAATCCGCGCAGTAGATGATCGAGTTCACTTAGCGCTGTCATAAATAAAATTGGAATGGCATGAGTACTTGGATTGGATTTTAAGCGCTGGCAAGTTTCAAAACCGTCAATGCCTGGCATCATGACATCAAGTAAAATAATATCGGGCTTGAGATAGTTGATTTGTTCTAACGCAGACAACCCATCTGTTGCCACAAGAACGCGATAACCCGCCTCAGATAATGTATCCGAAAGTAGCGCCAAATTATCGGGCGTATCATCGACAATCATAATAATGCCTTTATTCGCGGTCATTTTTGGTTAATTCCTTTTGGGCAAATTGTAGACGTTGTTTAATATCATTTAAACGAAACTCGGTTGCAAGTGATTGTATATCTTCTGCAAAATGTTGATATTGTGGGTGTGTTTTTATAAAAGTGGCAAGATAGCGTTTTAAACTCGCTAAATCACCAATACGTATATAACTTTCTAATTCTAAAATAATATTTTGTGGTGGTGTTATCATATCAAGCACTGGAGTGTCTTCTTCGCTATAAATCCATTTGATATCTAAATGAAATTTTAATTTATAGAGTAAATCGACAACGGTTAATGGTTTAATTAAGAAATCATTACAACCTGCATTGATTGCTTGTAAACGATCTGCTGGATAGGCGTTTGCACTGAGTACGATAATAGGTGTTGAGTTATTACGTTGGCGTAGTGTTTCTGCAGTTTTGATTCCACCTAAACCAGGCATAGATAAATCAAGCAGAATTAGATCAACCGTATTTTTTTCCATAAAACGAAGGCAATCTTCCCCACAAGCTGCTTGCATCACGCGAAATCCCAGTGGTTCTAAAATAGACGTCACGAGTATGCGATGATCTGCATTATCATCGACAACAAGAAGCAATTTTCGTTTTCCTCTGTAACCAATGATTTCTTCTTGCTTAACAGAATGTTCTTCGATGCCTAAGTTGGGTAATAATAAACGTACCGTAAATGTTGAGCCTTTATTGACGTCGCTTTTTACAACGAGTTCTCCGCCCATAATTTCACATAAAATTTTACTAATCGTTAAACCCAAACCACTCCCCGAACCCAAATTCTCATTAGGGAGTTGAGTGAAGGGTTGAAAAATATTTTGTAGCTGGTGCTTATCAATCCCCACACCACTATCGATAACTTGAAATGTAATGACGCCGCAACTATAGCTGATACGAAATATCACGTCGCCCGTTACAGTGAATTTAATCGCGTTACTGAGTAAGTTAATCAAAATTTGTCCAACACGCTTTTCATCACCGCGTATATATGAGGGCAGGGTATTTAAAATTTGACAATGAAAGCCTAAGCCTTTTTTTTGCGCTTGTGGTTTGAATGTGCTGATTAAATGTTCAAGAAAACGTTTGAAATGAATAGGTTCTTTTCGTAAATCAAACTTACGCGCTTCAATGCGAGCAATATCTAAAATATCTTCAATGAGCGCAGATAAGTGTTCACCGTTGCGCTTTAAAATATCAATACCTTGCTTTCGGTGTTCAGGAATTGCAGGATCTTGTTGAAGAATATACGCATAACCAATAATACTATTAAGGGGGGTGCGAATTTCATGACTCATGCTACTCAAAAAACGACTTTTTGCAGTATTGGCACGGTCAGCCATTTTTATCGCATATTGGAGTTTTGCATCAGTTTGTTTATGCTTGTCTATTTCTCTAAGCAGTAGTTCAGTTTGCTTTGCTGTTTCTTCATGCGCTACACGTCGACTTTCTGAATTGAGAATCAACCACCATGTACAAAGACCAATAAATACAAGTAATGCGGAATATATTTTAAAAAAGTTATTCAGCAGTAATGCAAATGTGTCCAATTCATCGCGCACACTAAGCAAGTCTTGATAATAGATGACCCCAACAAAAATACCGGTTAATGTCGCTAAAAACAAGAATACCAACACAAAGCGTAATAAACGCAGTCGCGTCAGCGAATTCATCGATTTAGGAAAAATAAACGCTGCCATCATGTCTAAATAATCGTCAAAACGAAACCCAATTTTACAGACATCATGGCAACGTGCGTCGAGCGTGCAGCAAAGTGAACAAATGTTGTTTTTGTAAGCGGGGCAATACGCCATTTCTTCATGCTCAAAGACATTTTCGCAAATGCCACAGGTGTTTTTAAATCGTGAATTATTTTTTTTACGGTTACGCGCTAAGTTATATTTGCCATGTGCAAAGTAAGCGATGAGTGGCGTTAATATAAAGGCTAAGAAGACGGCAACAAATCCCGAAAAGGCTTTCAATTGGTCGCCAAAAAGATTGCAATAAGCCGCGATTGAAATAGCCGAGGCAAAAAAAGTCGATAAAATACCCACGGGATTTAAGTCGGGCAAATAAGCACGTTTAAATTCGATAATACGCGAACTAAGCCCTAATGATTTATTGATGGCGAGTTCAGCGGCAAGCGTACAAATCCATGCGATGGACATGTGTGAAAACAAGCCAAGTACTTTTTCGAGCGCACTAAAAACACCAAATTTCATTAACAGCAATGCAATCAATACATTAAAGAATAACCATGCAACGCGTCCAGGATGACTATGTGTTAAGCGAGAAAAGAAATTTGACCATGCCAATGAGCCTGCATACGCATTTGTTACATTAATTTTAATTTGGCTCAACATCACAAAGAGTGTTGTCGCTGCAAGTGCCCAGTGTGGGTTATCAAAAACATAACTGTAAGCCACTAAATACAGTTGTGTTGGCTCATGCGCGTGTTGAGGATCAATCCCATAACTGATCGCTAAATGGGCAAGCAACGCACCGAGTAATTGACGTATTGCACCAAATATTATCCATCCAGGTCCACCTGCAATGACTGCAATCCACCATTTTACCTGATTTTCTTTGGTTTGATCGGGCATAAAACGCAAAAAATCCACTTGTTCGCCAATTTGCGCAATCATTGAAAAGGCAATCGTTGCAGCGCTACCAAATAATAGCCAATCAAATTCGTTGCCATGCACTGCTAAATGCAAAAAATGGTTTAGTAGCGGTAAAGATCTCGGTTCTTCTAGCAAAATCGCTATGTAGGGGGTAATAAGTAAAACGAGCCAAATTGGTTGTGTCCACAATTGCAGTCGACTGATGGTGGTAATGCCAAACGTCACTAGTGGAATGACAATAATGGCGCTAATGACATACGCCCTCTCTAGCGATATTTGGAAGTACAGCTCGATAGCCTGCGACATAATCGAGGCTTCAAGAGCAAACAGCGTAAAGGTGAATGAAGCGTAAATAAGTGATGTAATCGTAGAGCCAATATAACCAAACCCCGCGCTGCGAGTTAGCAAATCAATATCAATGTGGTAGCGAGCAGCGTAGTAACTAATGGGAAAACTCGTGATAAATATTACCACAGCTACGATAACTATAGCCCAGAAAGCGTTTGTAAAACCGTAATTAATTGATAAAAAGGCACCTATGGCTTCAAGAACAAGAAAAGAGCTAGAGCCAAAAGCCGTGTTTGCGACATCAAATTCAGACCATTTACGAAAACTACGCGGTGCAAAACGCAACGCATAATCTTCCATTGTTTCACTCGCAACCAAGCTATTATAGTCGCGTCGAACTGTTGTAATCGTTTGATGAATAGGTTTTTTCACAACTGTGTCTTACCGTTAGCGCCGTTCGTGCCCAAAGTTTATGGTTAGTGGCGTGCCTTGATTGTGAATAATCAATTCTTTTGTGCCTTCTTCTTCGTCGCTTTCTCGCGTAGGTGAGAGTGCATTTTCACTTTGTATATTTTCAACACCTAATTTTTTAGCGGGTAGCATCGCATTTTTTTGTTTTACTTCAATTTGTATATCTGGCATCCACGTTGGTTTGAAGGTGGTATCGTTCTCGGTTTTTTTACCTACTTTTGGCACTTTATGGTCATCAAGTAAATTAAAGCAAGTAGTACTGATTTGATCAATGAGTTTTTCTACCGCTTTTTCTTTGCTGATATCGTCAGTTGTTTGATATGCAGTAAAGGTCATTTTATTTTCAAATTCAATTAAATTGCTGGAATATGTTTTTAATTGGCAGTTGATGGGAAAAACATCGGCTTTTTGAAAATCAACCGAGCGAGGATCGGAATTTCCGCTGGAAAACGAAAAGCCTGTTGGCGTTGATTGGTTTGATACGCGTCCAATAATCGCGTTTAGGCTGTGAGTTGGTTGAGGATTATTTACACTTACTGGATATTGCCATTGCGATAAATTTTCACTCACTTGCATGGTGATTCTTTGTATGGGAGCATCGAAATTTAGGAGAGTGAGATGAGAATCTTCAAGTGTAAACTGGATAGACATATCACGCTTGTCGTCAGCTAAAACGGTTGTTGTGAACAATATCAATCCCATTGTCAGCCAATGAATCACCCCTAATTGAATATACATAAACGCCTCGATAATTATCATCTAAATTTTATTCATCTTTCGATAGCTTCCAAATTGTACGCAAAGTCTACTTTATCTGTTATACGTCAAATGACTGATGGGTCGTGTGACGTATTGTGAATCATATCTACATATTTGAAAATGAAATTGCCAACTTTGATTAGACACTGATTTTAGTGGCGAAATTTATGGGATTTAGATCATAAGTAGGATCGTCGTATTTTAAGTTATGAGACGATATTGTTTAGATTTAAAAACTGATGTTACGCAGTCCAATTTAGACAATGAAGGCAAAAGAGAAATGAAAACATTAATTAAATTAGATCTTGATAAAAAACCGTGGGAGCAAGAGGGGCAAATTCATAATCGGTGGCATCCGGATCTCCCTATGGTTGCTATGGTAAAACCCGGTGATGAATTTCGTGTTGAGTGTATGGATTGGACAGGGGGACAAATTGGTAACAACGATAGCGCGAATGATGTTCGTGATGTGGATTTGACTCAAGTTCATTATCTTAGTGGTCCTATTGGGGTTGAAGGTGCAGAGCCGGGTGATTTGATGGTCGTTGATATTTTAGATGTCGGCACTTTCCAAGAATCGCAATGGGGATTTAATGGGTTATTTTCAAAAGAAAATGGGGGCGGATTTTTAACCGATCATTATCCTGAAGCGCGTAAATCTATCTGGGACTTCCATGGTATCTACACCACTTCTCGTCACGTTCCCAATGTGAAATTTGCCGGCATTATGCACCCCGGATTGATTGGTTGCTTGCCTTCAAAAGAATTACTTGCGCAGTGGAATGAGCGTGAAGCAACTTTGATTGCAACGGATCCTGAGCGCGTTCCTGCGCTAGCACTACCACCCAATTCGCAATCAGCGGTGATGGGTAAATTAACCGGCGATGTTGCTAAAAATGCGGCATTAGAAGGTGCGCGTACCGTTCCACCACGTGAGCATGGCGGTAATTGTGATATTAAAAATCTCACCAAAGGCTCAAAAGTCTTCTTCCCTGTCTATGTAAAAGACGGCGGACTATCAATGGGTGACCTGCATTTCTCTCAAGGCGATGGCGAAATTACCTTCTGTGGCGCGATTGAAATGGCGGGTTATTTAGATATTAAAGTCAGTTTGATTAAAGATGGCGTGAAAAAGTACGGTATTAAAAATCCGATTTTTCAACCCAGTCCATTAACACCGAATTATCGTGATTATTTGATTTTTGAAGGTATTTCCGTTGATGAAAAAGGCACGCAACATTATTTAGATGTACACGTGGCTTACCGCCAAGCTTGTTTAAATGCGATCGAATATCTTAAAAAATTTGGTTACAGCGGTGAGCAAGCGCTCTCCATTTTGGGAACGGCACCTGTTGAAGGTCATATCAGTGGCGTGGTCGATATTCCAAATGCGTGCGCCACACTATGGCTACCTACTGAAATTTTCGACTTTGACCTAAAACCCAATGCGGACGGGCCAAAAATTATCGTAGCCAGCGGCACCGACATGGCGAAAACCAGTTAATTTGATGAACACACGGGAGTTTAATTGATGCCTTTATATGAATATCACTGCGATGCCTGCGGCACGTTTTCAGCATTGCGAAAAATAGCCGACGCTAAACTGCCTGCTGTTTGTAATCATTGCGGTGGTGAAAGTCCGCGCATTATATCTGCCCCGCATTTTGCTTTGGTGGGGCAATCTCAGCGCATTGCTTATGAGCGCAACGAAAAATCAGCGCATGAGCCTGTATCGATGCGTCGCTCAAGTTGTGGTTGCAGCATGGGGGGACACACTTGTAAAACTAGCAATAGTGTCAAATCAACGAGCAATCAGTCTACTGGTTATCAAATGCAAACAAAGAAAACAGCAAGACCTTGGATGTTGAGTCATTAGTTTGTAATTCGTTGTTAAAGGTGTGATTTTTTTACACATCAAAGTGCCATATTTTTTTGTTTAATTTAGGGGAAAAAGATGAGTAATATTGATAAAAATCAATTTGTGAAAAAGTCAATGGTGCTGAGTGCCCTGTCACTGGCTTTGAGTCTCCCAATTTATGTGGATACCTCCGTCGCGGGGGATTTTCCAACTGCAAAAGTGAATACAACAGGACTTTCTGTTACGGATGATGTGGTCAAAGTGGGTATTCTTCACTCGGCAACGGGCACCATGGCGATTAGTGAAACGGGTTCAATCCAAGCGGAAAAGCTCGCTATTGCTCAAATCAATGAAGCGGGCGGTGTACTTGGTCGCAAGATTGAAGTGATTCAAGAAGATGGCGCAAGTGATTGGCCAACTTTTGCGGAGAAATCGAAGAAATTACTTGAGAATGACAAAGTAGCCGCCGTCTTTGGTTGCTGGACGTCGGCTTCACGTAAAGCAGCGCTACCTGTTTTCGAGAAAGATAACGGCTTACTTTTCTATCCCACCTTTTATGAAGGGCTTGAACAGTCGAAAAACGTTTTTTATACCGGTCAAGAAGCTACGCAACAAATTTTGGCGGGTTTAGATTGGATTGCTAAAGAGAAAAAAGCAAAAACGTTTTATTTAATTGGTTCTGATTATATTTGGCCGCGCACATCAATGAAGATTGCGCGTAAGCATATTGAGCAGCATTTAGGCGGCACGGTTGTTGGTGAAGAATATGTTGCTTTAGGTGATACGCAGTTTGGTTCAGTCATCAATAAAATTAAGCTCGAAAAACCGGATGTGATTTACGCAGCGGTAGTTGGCGGCAGTAATGTAGCTTGGTTCAAACAGTTAAATGCAGCGGGCTTAAATGCGAAAAAACAAAATATGCTCACTATTTCAGTTACTGAAGACGAAGTGCTTGGTATTGGCGGTGAAAACTTGGAAGGTTTCTATTCTGCAATGAAATATTTCCAAAGTTTGAAAAATTCCAATAACGACAAATTCGTAGCTGAATTCAAAAAAGCTTATGGCGAAAAAGCTGTTATTGGTGACGTAACACAAGCGGCGTATTTGGGTCCTTGGCTTTGGAAAGCAGCGGTTGAGCGTGCGGGCAGCTTTGATGTAGATAAAGCGGTTGCTGCGCTTCCCGGTTATGAATTAACTACCGCACCTGAAGGCTATGTCAAAGTCGATCCAAATCACCATTTACTTAGCAAATTGCGTATTGGTCAATGGCGCAAAGATGGTCAAGCCGATATGGTTTATGAATCAGGATTAATCAATCCAGATCCATTTCCAAAAGGCTATCAATAAGCCATATCGTTAACTGTATAGCGTTATTTGTAGCGCAGAAGTTTTCGGTCTGCGCTGCAAAGGTAACTGATTTTTTTAGAAAGATTTACGTTAATTTGCGTGATGTGGAGAAAGGCTATGTTTGGCTATTCGATGGAAGACGTGGGCAATATTGTCGTCATGCAGGGTTTTTCGGGGCTGAGTTTATTTAGTGTATTGCTGCTAATGGCGCTGGGTCTTGCAATTATTTTTGGTCAAATGGGCGTGATTAATATGGCTCATGGTGAATTCATGACAGTGGGAGCGTATACCACTGTGTTTTTATCTAAAATGGCCGTTGAATTTGATATCGTCAATTCATACTTTATTTTTGCCATTATTGCTGCATTTATATTGGCTTTCTTTATTGGGTATTTTGTGGAGTATGCGCTAATTCGGCATCTTTATAAACGCCCGCTTGATACGCTCCTTGCAACGTGGGGTCTGAGTTTGGTGATGCAGCAAATTTTTCGCTCAACGTTTGGTGCAAAAGAAGTGAGTGCTGAGTTACCTGAATGGTTACTTGGTTCCTTTAAACCCACGCCTGATATTGATATTCCTATCAATGGCGTTTTCGTAATGGGATTAGCGTTAATTGTCACGGTTGGAGTGTATTTATTTATGTTTCGCTCACGCGGTGGTTTGCGTATTCGCGCGACGGTGCAAAATCGTATGATGGCTGGCGCGGTGGGTATTAATACGCAAAAAGTCGATCGATTAACGTTTGCGTTAGGTTGTGGTATTGCAGGTGTTGCGGGCGCGGCTTTTACAACGATTGCCTCAACAGGTCCAACAACCGGCTCACTCTACATTGTTGATAGCTTTATGGTAGTGGTGTTTGGTGGTGCGGCAAGTTTAATGGGAACGATTGCCTCGGCATTTGGGATTGCCCAAGCGCAGTCTATTTTGCAATTTTTCATGACCAGTTCAATGGGCAAAGTGTCTACCTTGATGACCATTGTCATTATTTTAATGATGCGTCCAGAAGGGTTGTTTGCCTCAAAAGTGCGTAAATAGTGAGGGCGTTATGACCGTATTTTTAAATAAATATTTTGGTGGAAAACAGGGCGCCATAAATTTAGCGATATTAGCGATTTTACTGCTGGTTATTTTCCCGCTGTGGCTGGATTTATTTCGCTTGGGACTCATTGGCAAGTATGTCACTTATGCGTTTGTTGCCGTCAGCCTTGTTTTGCTTTGGGGGAATGGGGGGATTTTAAGTTTGGGGCAGGGGATGTTCTTTGGTCTTGGCGGCTACTGCATGGCGATGTTTTTAAAACTTGAAGCGTCAGATCCCATTAGTACCAAGATTCAAACTACGCCCGGCATTCCCGATTTTATGGATTGGAATCAACTTACTGAAATTCCTTGGTTTTGGCTGCCATTTAAAAGTTTCCCTTTAACTGTATTTTTTGTGCTAGCGGTTCCGACTTTTTTAGCATTTATTATTGGCTACGCCATGTTTAAGCGTCGCGTGGGTGGTGTGTATTTCGCTATTATCACGCAAGCCATTGCACTCATTTTGAGCATTTTAATTGTGGGTCAACAAGGCTATACCGGTGGCGTAAACGGTATTACGGATTTAAAAACTCTGCTAGGTTGGGATATTCGAACCGATAGCGCGAAATATGTTTTATATTTTATCAATGCTAGTTTGCTCATTGGCGTCATTATATTGAGCAATTATGTACTCTCGTCAAAATTTGGCATGTTGCTGCTTGCTATGCGTGATAAAGAAGAGCGTGTACGTTTTTCAGGCTATGACGTTTCGAGTTTTAAAATCTTTATTTTTTGCTTTGCCGCGATGATTTCAGCGATAGGTGGCGCAATGTTTACGCTGCAAATTGGTTTTATGTCACCAAGTTTTGTGGGTATTGTTCCGTCAATTGAAATGGTCATTTTTGCTGCAGTGGGTGGGCGAATGTCCTTAATTGGCGCAGTTTATGGTGCGTTACTGGTGAATTTTGGCAAAACCATGTTTTCTGAAAACTTTCCTGAATTATGGTTGTTTTTAATGGGCGGCTTATTTATTGCCGTGGTGATGTTCTTCCCAGATGGACTGGCGGGGGTTTATCGTGATCATGCTAAAAACTTCAATATAGCAGATTGGTTGATTGCACGTTATACCAAATTCTTAAAAAAAGATCCCAACATGCTAGGAGATAAAGTATGAGTAACACGGACTTTATTTTGGCGATTGAAGATTTAACCGTTTCATTTGATGGATTCAAAGCGGTCGATTCGCTGTCAATGTACATCGATAAAAACGAATTACGTGTCGTGATTGGACCCAATGGAGCGGGAAAAACTACTGTTTTAGATTTAATTTGCGGCAAAACAAAATCGACAGAGGGCTCAATCAAATTCAAAAATATTGAAATGACTACCTTATCTGAACACGAAATTGTTCGTGCTGGCGTTGGACGTAAATTTCAAACACCCTCTATTTATGAAAATTTAACCGTATATCAAAATTTAGAAGTGTCCTATCCAGTTGGGCGAAGTGTTTGGGGGAGTTTAACGTTTAAGCGTACATCAGAATTAAGTGCACAAGTGAGGAAAATTGCGGCTGAAGTGTTACTCACTGAGCATTTAGATTTAGAAGCTGCGCTACTCAGTCACGGACAAAAGCAATGGCTGGAAATTGGTATGCTTCTTATGCAAGACCCTGAACTTTTGATGCTTGATGAACCTGTTGCCGGCATGAGCGCAAAAGAGCGTGATCAGACTGCAGAACTCCTCAATCAAATTTGCCAAAATCGTTCGGTACTTGTCATTGAACATGATATGGAATTTGTGAAAAAAATTGCTCATAAAGTAACTGTACTGCATCAAGGTAAAATTCTAGCCGAAGGTTCAATGGAAAAAGTTCAAGCTAATGAAAAAGTTATTGAAGTTTATTTAGGGCATTAGACACTGTTGTTTAAATTCACAAAGGTAAGGAGAATTTTCATGTTTGAAGTAGTTGATTTGCATGTGAGTTACGGTCAAAGTGAAGTCATTCATGGACTGAGTTTTAAAGCAGAAAAAAATGAAACGCTCGCCATTATGGGGCGCAATGGCATGGGAAAAACGACTCTCTTTAAATCATTGATGGGCATTTTGCCAAGTCACGCTACTAAAGCTGAAATTGATGGCGATAGTGTCAACGAGATACAGACTTATCAACGCGTGGCAAAAGGCTTGGCGTATGTACCACAAGGTCGGATGATTTTTCCAGCAATGACTGTTCAAGAAAATATTGAAACAGGACTCGAAAATTCAACGTCGAGTGAAATCCCCGAAGATATTTACGCGTTGTTTCCTGTTCTCTACGATATGCGCAAACGCAAAGGCGGTAATCTATCTGGTGGACAGCAACAACAGCTTGCTATCGCTCGCGCACTTGTGACCAATCCTAAAGTTTTATTGCTTGATGAGCCTACTGAAGGCATTCAGCCGTCAATTATCAAAGACATTGCTAATGTGCTCAATGATATTCGCAAAATGCGAGAAATTACCATTATTGTGTCTGAGCAAGTACTGAGTTTTACGATGGCCGTAGCGGATCGTATTATCGTTATTGATAAAGGAAGATTTATTCACGAAGACCTTCGTGAAGATGTCGATGCAGAAAAAATTAAGGGTTATTTGTCAGTGTGAAACACAATATCACTGTTTAATTGATGTAAAAAAACAACAGATATTTCAAATTGGTAAAAAAAATCTATGAATTTTTATAGATTTTGTTAATTTCGATGATTATTACCGCAATTTTCGCTTATTTCTTTAGTTTGATAGATGCTAAATGATGGTCTTTTCATTTTTTATTCGATAAAAATCCATCTAAAACAGCGTATATTATTTTATCTTTATTAAAATTAGTCCCTTCAATTCATTATGAAAGGTCAATACGTTAAATAACTAATGGGTTATTTGACGTATTGTGCGAAAGTGCTACAAATTTAAAAATGACCTCGACCACTTCGTGGCAGTAATGCGTCTATAGAGCGTTTTACGTTCATATTTTAAATTTACTTTTATTCAAGGGGACTCTCTAATGAGTACTATCAAACAAGTTTCAAGCGGGCGTTTTGCTCGCGTCTTATGTGTAGCAGCACTTTCAACGCGTTCGCTTGGCTATGCGTCGGATTCATTTGCTGGGGCAACATTTAAAATTGACGATACTAAGTGGATCAGTTTAGGCGCTGGTATCCGTTCGAGTTTCACAGCGCAAGAAGCTGCAGCAGGTAATGCAGAAACGCAAAAATGGAGCAATAATTTCAATCTTGACAATGCTCGTCTATATGTAAACGGTCAAGTTCATAAATATATTAAATTTGAATTAAACACTGAATGTTTTCCATGTACTGGTAGTAATGGTGGTCACATGTTCGTGCTTGATGCAATTTCAAAATTCGAAATTACACCCTATTTTAACGTTTGGTTAGGTCGTCAATTGGTACCTGCAGAGCGTCGTGAATTAAATGGTCCTTTTTATAGTGCTACATACAGTATTTTCTCAGGTGGCACGCCATTCGAACCATCAGACTATAACGTTCGTACATATAATAACGGATCATCAGCGGGTGCCATTGGTCGTGATGACGGTGTAAATATTTGGGGTTCTGTTTTAGATGGGCACTTGCAATACGTTGCTGGTTTCTTCCGTGGTTTAGCAGGAGGTGCAAATAGAGATAATAATATTCTTTATGCACAGCGCGTGTCTTATAACATCCTTGATGTTGAAAAAAATCCAGGTTACTACACATCAGGCACTTACTATGGTAAAGGCGGAAATATTTTAACTGTAGGTGTATCTAATCAGTACCAAGAAGATGGTGCAGGTGTACTAGGTAACGGCAGTTTCCGTGGAACTGCCGTAGACGTTTTATATGAAAAACCCTTAGCAAATAATATGGGTGTAATCACTGTTAATGGTGAATATAAAAACTATGGTATTTCTAAAGGGTCTGTCGCTTACGATCAAAGCAAAGGCTTTGGTATGTTTGAAGGCGATGCTTACGATGCAAGTGGCATGTATTTAATTCCCGGTAAAGTGGGTATTGGTCAATTTCAACCTTATGTTCGTTACGTCAATATTATGCCAGTTAATAGTACTAATCGTAATATTTATGAAGGTGGCTTGAATTACATTATTGATGGTCACAACGCGAGAGTATCATTAATTTATCAATATGGCGATGGTTTGACCAAAGGTAATTTAAACTTCGGCTCTGATGTCGCAGGTACAAGTTCACATGCCTTGACACTCGGCTTCCAAATGCAAATTTAATTAATCATTTACGATAACGGAACTTAATTATGACAATGAAATTTTCAAATCCTTTACGCAAACTTGCGTTAACAACGGTGCTTTCAACTGTGTTGTTTGGTTCAGCGTTTGCTGAAGAAGATACTATTAAAGTGGGCGTTCTACATTCACTTTCTGGCACGATGGCGATTAGCGAAACAACGCTTAAAGACACCATGTTGATGCTTATCGATGAACAAAACAAAAAAGGCGGCTTACTTGGTAAAAAATTGGAAGCGGTGGTTGTTGATCCTGCTTCAAACTGGCCACTTTTTGCTGAAAAAGCGCGTGAATTAATTACCAAAGATAAAGTATCTGCCATTTTCGGTTGCTGGACATCGGTATCGCGTAAATCTGTTCTTCCTGTGATTGAAGAATTAAATGGTTTACTTTTCTACCCAGTGCAATACGAAGGTGAAGAATCCTCTAAAAATGTTTTCTACACCGGTGCTGCGCCAAATCAACAAGCCATTCCAGCGGTTGATTATTTGATGAATGATTTGAAGGTACAGCGTTGGGTATTAGCGGGTACTGACTACGTTTATCCACGCACTACCAACAAAATTTTGGAAGCCTATTTGAAATCAAAAGGCGTTGCGTCTAAAGATATCATGATTAATTATACGCCTTTTGGTCACTCTGATTGGCAAAGTATTGTTGCTGACATCAAAAAATTTGGTTCAACTGGCAAAAAAACGGCTGTCGTATCGACTATCAATGGTGATGCGAACATTCCTTTCTACAAAGAGCTTGGAAACCAAGGTATTTCAGCTGAAAAAATTCCAGTGATTGCGTTCTCTGTTGGTGAAGAAGAATTGTCTGGCATGGATACCAAGCCTTTAGTTGGTCATTTAGCGGCTTGGAACTATTTTATGAGTGTTGATAGCACCAAAAATGCAGCGTTTATCAATCAATGGCACGAATACACCAAAAATCCAAAACGTACCACAAACGATCCAATGGAAGCGCATTACATCGGCTTTAATATGTGGGTCAAAGCCGTTGAGAAAGCAGGTACAACTGACGCGACTGCTGTTCAAAAAGCCATTATTGGCGTGGAATATCCCAACTTGACTGGCGGTATGTCAAAAATGTTGCCAAATCATCATATTAGCAAACCCGTTCTTATTGGTGAAATTCAAGACGATGGTCAGTTAATGACCGTATGGCAAACGAATAAACTAGTAGATGGCGATGCGTGGTCTGATTTCTTACCAGAAAGCAAACCGATTATTGCTGATTGGACAGCACCCATTAACTGCGGAAATTTCAATACAAAAACTAAAAAGTGTTCAGGTCAAACTTACTAAGTTAAACCTTAACTTCTTTATTTGATAAGGTGCAACAATCTTATATATTAAGGTTGTTGCACTTGTTCAGTTTGCCTACTACGTCCCTTGGAGAGCAAGTGAAAGTGAATTCATTGAAAACAGATTACCTTTTAACAGCATTTTTTTTGCTAGTTTTCTCATTTTGTGTTCATGCTGCGGAGAATCCAACCGCGCAGCAACCTTTATTTGACGCGCTACACGATCTTCAGCAAGGCGCAATCAACGATCGTGAACACGCTATCGCACAACTCTCAGAAATTCAAAGTGAGCGCAGTTTACCCATTTTACGCGCCTTACTTGACGGCAAATTATTCACGTTAAAATCAGGTAATCAACTCGTGATCGGCGAGGATAATCATCATGGCTATGATATATCAGATGCCGTCAGCGGCATTAAGCTTGATAGCATTGAACGTAGCGACGTGACAAAAATCAACTTAACCAATAACTTGCGTGTATCACTCCGAAAAACGATTGGTCAATTAGAATTAAATGCGCAAGATCCTGTCATTCGTTTAGCTGCAGTGAAAGCAATGGGGAGTGACGACGATGAAAATGCGTTAGCCTTGCTTCATAAACGTGCTGATATTGAGAAAGAGAGTAATGTGAAGCAAGCCATTGACACTATTTTTCTCTTAAAAGAGATGAATAGCAGCGATAAAGCGTTGCGTATTGCGGCAATTGATAAACTCAAAGAAGTAAACAGTATTGATGTCGTCAATCGTTTAAATGTGATGATTGAAAAAGATGACAATGGCAATTACCTTGAAAGCGACGCAGAGGTTCGTAATTTAGCAAAAGTCGCTTTAGTGAAAATTAATAGTCGTTTGCAATTTTACAGCACGATTGAAACGGTCTTTTTTGGACTGAGTTTAGGTGCGGTGCTTGTGCTTGCGGCGATTGGTCTTGCGATTACGTTTGGCGTAATGGGTGTGATTAATATGGCGCATGGTGAATTGATGATGCTCGGTGCTTATACCACTTATGTTATGCAACAGTTACTACCTAATCATTTAGGTGTGTCGTTGTTTTTATCCATTCCCGCTGCGTTTGTGATTTCTGGTCTTGCGGGCATTATTATCGAGCGCGGTATTATTCGTTTTCTCTACGGTCGCCCACTTGAAACGCTACTTGCCACGTTTGGGGTTAGTTTAGTACTTCAGCAAAGTGTACGCTCCATTTTTTCTCCGCTTAATCGCAGTGTAGCGACGCCAGAATGGATGAGTGGCTCATGGCAAATTAATGATTTTTTGTCGCTTACATGGAACCGTTTTTACATTTTGGTATTTTGCTTGATGGTATTTGTGTTGCTTTTACAAATTCTCAGACATACCCGCCTTGGCCTTGAAGTTCGTGCAGTAGCGCAAAATCGCAATATGGCAAAAGCCATGGGCATTCCTACAGATAGCGTCGATGCAATGACGTTTGGGCTTGGCTCAGGCATTGCTGGTGTTGCTGGTGTTGCGCTAAGTCAAATTACTAACGTGGGACCTAATTTGGGGCAAGCTTATATTGTTGATTCGTTTATGGTGGTGGTGTTTGGTGGAGTGGGAAATTTACTCGGTACGTTAGTAGCTGGTTTTTCATTAGGTATTGCTAATAAATTCTTAGAGCCTTTTGCTGGCGCGGTACTCGCTAAAATTTTAGTACTTATTTTTATCATTTTATTTATCCAAAAACGTCCACGCGGTTTATTCCCTCAAAAGGGCAGAGCAGCGGATTCTTAAGTTTTTTGAATATTAACACAATAATAAATAGTTAGTGGATGTGATACATGGAATCAATGAAGTTAGGTCAAGATAAAACGTGTATAGCGGTTCTTGGTATATTAGCCGTAGTGACGTTTCTTATCCCTTTGTGCAATTGGATTTTTCCAGCGAATTCAATGTTGCATTTTTCGGCATATACCGTATCTGTACTCGGTAAATATTTAACCTTTGCACTGCTGGGTTTATCACTGGATCTGGTTTGGGGGTATTGCGGCATTTTGGCACTGGGTCATGGTGCTTTTTTTGCTCTGGGTGGTTATGCGATGGGAATGTATTTGATGCGTCAAATCGGCACACGCGGCGTATATGGCAATGCAAATTTACCCGATTTTATGGTGTTTTTAAACTGGAAAGAATTGCCTTGGTATTGGATTGGTTTTGATCATTTTGGCTTTGCGATGCTTATGGTCGTGTTAGCACCTGGGGCATTAGCGTTTATTTTTGGTTATTTAGCCTTTCGCTCGCGTGTAACAGGTGTTTATTTATCGATTATTACGCAGGCATTAACGTATGCGCTGATGCTTGCATTTTTTCGTAACGAAATGGGGTTTGGTGGCAATAACGGTTTAACAGATTGTAAAGATATTTTAGGTTTTAACATCCAATCTGAAGAAGTACGCTCAATGCTTTTGATGTTGTCTGGAATTGCATTAATTAGCGCATTTGGGATTTGCCGATGGTTAGTCAATACCAAATTAGGACGTGTAGTGACAGCAATTCGAGATCAAGAGTCTCGCGTGCGTTTTTTGGGGTATCGTGTTGATATGTTTAAATTATGGATATTTGTATTTGCAGCGATGATTGCAGGTGTTGCAGGGGCACTTTATGTACCGCAAGTGGGCATTATTAATCCAAGTGAATTTTCACCACTTAATTCACTGGAAATTGTCGTTTGGGTGGCTATTGGCGGACGAAATACGCTGTATGGTGCCATTATTGGCGCGGTGCTGGTTAATTACAGTAAAACGATGTTAACCGGCTTGATGCCTGAACTTTGGCTATTTACTTTAGGCGCAGCCTTTGTGGTAGTGACCATTTTTTTACCTGATGGACTCGTTGGGTTACTGCGTCGAAGACTACAGGAGCAACACGCATGAGTGCAAAACAGATACGCCATGAAATTCCGATGACAGATCATTTATTTCATGAAGGGGTTGTTGATACACGTCATGGACCTATTTTATATCTTGATGATGTGAGCGTGAGTTTTGATGGGTTTAAAGCCTTAAATAATTTATCACTCGTCATTGATGCCGGTGAGTTGCGTTGCATGATTGGTCCAAATGGCGCGGGTAAAACCACGTTAATGGATGTCATTACAGGAAAAACACGCCCCGATGTAGGCACTGTATTCTTTGGGCAAACCATTGATTTACTTGAAATGGATGAACCCGCGATTGCCCAAGCGGGAATCTGTCGCAAATTTCAAAAACCTAGCGTGTTTGATGCACTAACCGTTTTTGAAAATTTAGAACTTGCGCTTAAAGCTAATAAAGGTGCGTGGGCAACCTTGTTTCATCGCTTAGATGGTGAACAGCGAGATAAAATTCATCATATTATCGACACGATTGGTTTAAAAGCGAATTATCAACATCGCGCAGGCATTTTATCCCACGGTCAAAAACAGTGGCTTGAAATCGGAATGCTGCTCATGCAGGAGCCTAAAGTCATGTTGGTTGATGAACCCATTGCCGGGATGACGCATCAAGAAGTTGAACGTACCGCTGAACTGTTGGTTTCGCTACAAGGCGAGCGTTCTATTATTGTGGTTGAACATGATATGGAGTTTGTCCGCTCTATTGCCACCAAGGTGACGGTGCTCCATGAAGGTGCTGTGCTTACCGAAGGCACAATGAGTGAGGTTCAAAATGATCCGCGTGTGATTCAAGTATATTTAGGGGGATAAAGGACGATGCTTAAAATAAATGGATTGCAACAATATTACGGTGAAAGTCATACATTGTGGGATTTACAGCTTGATGTCCCCGAAGGATCGTGTGTCTGTTTAATGGGACGCAATGGCGTAGGGAAAACCACGTTATTGAAATCGATTATGGGACTAGTGCCTGTTAGTGGCGGAAGTATTGAAATGGATGGTCGACCTTTAACCAATGCAAAAGCGCAGTCTCGTGCAGAATTAGGTATTGGCTATGTTCCACAAGGGCGTGAAATTTTTTCATTACTCACGGTGGATGAAAATTTGAAAACGGGTTTGCGTGCTGCGAGTAAAATGGGCATTAAAAAAGTACCTGATCATATTTTTGATGTGTTTCCTGTGCTAAAACAAATGCTAAAGCGACGCGGTGGGGATTTATCAGGGGGGCAGCAACAGCAATTAGCGATTGCTCGCGCATTGGTATTAAACCCACGTTTACTTATTTTAGATGAGCCTACCGAAGGTATTCAGCCCAATATTGTCAGTGAAATTGGCGAGGTCATTATCCGATTAAATCGTGAACGCGGCAAACCACTCACTATACCCAAAACCAATCCTTATGATTTGGGTGAAGTACATGAAGCTATTGCAAAAATAAATCATGAACTTGGTGTGACAGTATTACTTGTTGAGCAAAAATTACCCTTTGCGCGTAAAGTAGCAGATCGTTTTTGTATTATGGATAGAGGACGTCACGTTGCTATTGGTGCTATGAATGAATTATCTGATGATATGGTGAAACGTTATCTGACGGTTTAACATGGGAAAAAAGTGAATGGAAAAAGGCTGGAAAGCGCAATTAGAACTCACGTTTGCAAAACAAGGCGAAAAAACGCTTTTAGTTAAACGTCGGCAATTAGGTCCGTTGACGGTACAGCGTCCTTTTTATCCTGAAGGCGGTGTATGTCATGTGTATTTGTTGCATCCTCCGGGGGGGATTGTCGGTGGTGATCAGTTGTATTTTTCCATTCATGTGCAGGAAAACGCCCATGCACTGATAACAACGCCAGCAGCGGGGAAGTTTTATCGTAGTTCTGGTGAGCAGGCTACGCAGCAGGTGACTATCCGCGTTGATGATCATGCGATGCTCGAGTGGCTACCGCAAGAAACCATTATTTATGATGGTGCTAATGTCATCTCAACAGTGACTATCGAATTGGCATCACAGGCACGCTTTATCGGCTGGGAAATTTTATCACTTGGGCGCCCTGCGTCGGGTGAAGGATTTGATTGTGGTATGGCACAAATGAATTGGCAAATTTACTGTCAACATCGTCCCTTGTTTTTAGAGCGTTTGCAACTTGATGCAAATGCCTTTGCTGCACGTTGGGGATTAAATGGACTATCGGCTTGCGGTACCTTATTTGCCACGCCCGTGTCTGCGAAAAGTATAGAGGCAGTGCGCCATTTAATCGGTGATACAACAGGGCGCGGGGTGACGCAAATTGATGATATGCTGATTTGTCGTGCAATCGATAGTCGAAGTGATAAATTACGCAGTTTTTTTGAGCTGGTGTGGAAAGTAGTGCGAGAAGATACGCTTGAGCGCACAATGTGTACACCCCGTATTTGGGCAACTTAACGGAAAATAATGATGCAATTAACGCCAAGAGAAAAAGATAAATTATTGCTTTTTACGGCAGCTTTGCTGGCAGAGCGTCGCAAAGCACGAGGTTTAAAACTCAATTATCCTGAAGCGGTTGCGTTTATTAGTGCCGCTATTATGGAGGGTGCGCGTGATGGTCAAACTGTTGCTGAGTTGATGGAGTATGGTCGTACGTTGCTTTACCGTGAAGATGTGATGGAAGGAGTGTGTGAAATGCTACCCGATGTGCAAATTGAAGCAACATTTCCAGATGGCACAAAACTTGTCACGGTTCACAATCCAATTGAATGAGGTTTGAAATATGATACCTGGAGAAATTATTCCCTGTGAAGGTGAATTAGAGTTGAATGTGGGCTGTCCTGTCATATCTGTGCTGGTTGCTAATACGGGTGATCGTCCTATTCAAGTCGGTTCTCATTACCATTTTTTTGAAACTAATCTCGCGCTGCAGTTTGATCGCGCAGCGACACGTGGTTTTCGTCCCGATATTCCAGCGGGCACGGCTATTCGTTTTGAACCAGGGCAACAACGCGAAATTCAATTAGTCGCTTTTGGTGGATTGCGTCGCGTTTATGGTTTTCGCGGCGAGGTGATGGGTGAGTTGGAGAGTCAGCAATGAGCAGAATGAGTCGGCAAGCTTATGCGGATATGTTTGGTCCTACAACGGGTGATAAAGTTCGTTTAGGTGATAGTGGTTTATTTCTTGAAATCGAAGCTGATCGCACGGTATACGGCGATGAAGTAAAATTTGGCGGAGGTAAAGTTATTCGTGATGGCATGGGACAAAGCCAACTAGATTCAACCGTTGCGATGGATTTAGTGATAACGAATGCGTTAATTGTTGATCACTGGGGCATTATCAAAGCAGATGTAGGCATTAAACAAGGTCGTATTGCCGCGATTGGTAAAGCAGGGAATCCTGATATTCAGCAGGGCGTGGACATTATCATTGGTCCGGGAACAGAAATTATTGCCGGTGAAGGGCAGATTTTAACGGCAGGTGGCATCGATGCGCATATTCATTTTATTTGTCCACAGCAAATTGAAGAAGCACTAGCTTCGGGTGTTACAACCATGATTGGCGGTGGAACGGGGCCTGCAACCGGAACAAATGCAACTACCTGTACACCAGGGCGTTGGAATATTGAGCAAATGCTGCAATCGCTTGATGGGTTTCCGATGAATTTTGGTTTGCTTGGCAAAGGTAACGCCAGTTTGCCTGATGCTTTAGAGGAACAGATTCGCGCTGGTGCAATGGGTTTAAAACTTCATGAAGATTGGGGAACAACACCTGCTACGATAGATTGTTGTTTGAGCGTTGCTGAAAAATTTGACGTGCAAGTAGCCATTCATACAGATACGCTAAATGAATCGGGATTTGTGGAAGATACGTTTGCTGCATTTAAAGGGCGAACGATTCACACCTATCACACAGAAGGCGCTGGCGGTGGTCATGCGCCCGATATTATCAAAGCCTGCGGTGAAGCCAATGTGCTACCATCGTCAACCAATCCCACGCGTCCGTATACCGTCAATACGGTCGATGAACATTTAGATATGCTTATGGTTTGTCATCATCTCGATCCAAGCATTGCTGAAGATGTCGCGTTTGCAGAGTCGCGGATTCGTCGTGAAACTATTGCTGCTGAAGATATTTTGCATGATTTAGGCGCATTTTCAATGATTTCGTCAGATTCACAAGCGATGGGGCGCGTTGGGGAAGTGATTATTCGTACATGGCAAACCGCGCACAAAATGAAAGCACAGCGCGGCAGTTTAAAAGAAGATTCACGAAGTAACGATAATTTTCGCATTAAACGCTATATTGCCAAATACACGATAAACCCTGCAATTAGCCACGGCATTTCACATGAAGTCGGTTCGATTGAAGTAGGAAAACTAGCGGATTTAGTACTTTGGCATCCGGCTTTTTTTGCAGTGAAACCCAGTATGGTGCTCAAAGGCGGATTCATTGCCACCGCGCCAATGGGGGATCCAAACGCATCGATTCCAACGCCACAACCTGTACATTATCGCCCGATGTTTGGCTCATTTGGCACAACGGCATCGACGAGTTCAATGTTTTTCTTACCTAAAATTGCTGTTGAAGAAGGCGTTCATGAGCGTTTGACGTTAAAAAAACGGATTGGTGTGGTAGCTAATACACGTACCATTGGAAAAAAAGCGTTAATTCACAATCATTATCAACCCAAAATTGAAGTAGATTCACAAACTTATGCTGTCCGCGCTGATGGATTATTGCTTGTTTGTGAACCTGCTGATGTGTTGCCATTTGCGCAACGTTATTTTTTATTTTAATAGACATTGACATGATGCTAAAACTAACAGAAATCACCACGCAACAAGACAGTGTTTCCGATGATGAGGTGACGCTAACCTATGAAGCGCGGCAAAAATCACGCCTACTGGGTCAAACAGACAGTGGTCGAGAAATTGGTTTATTTCTCCCACGAGGGCAGGTGCTACGTCATGGATTTGTATTGACGGGTACGGATAATTACAGGGTGCGCGTAAAATCCGCATCAGAGAATTTGTCGGTTGTACGCTCGCAAGATGCGTGGCAATTCGCTCGTGCGTGTTATCACTTAGGCAATCGCCATGTGCCGTTGCAAATTTTAGAGGGTGAGTTGCGTTTTTTAACCGATTATGTACTGGATCAAATGCTTGAAGGATTAGGATTTAGCGTCACGCATGAAATCTTACCTTTTGAGCCAGAGCAGGGCGCCTATTACGGTCATGGTCACTGATTTCGCACTATTGCGTCTACTGCAACTCATTAGTCCTAGTTTACCGATTGGGATGTATTGCTATTCGCAGGGGCTTGAAATGGCTGTTGATGATGGCTTATTAACCAATGAAGATCAAACGAGTGAGTGGATTGAGGGTGTGATGGCGCGTTGCATTGCTCGCGTCGATTTGCCTTTATTTATCCGATTTTATCGTGCTTGGGAAAATAACGATAATGAAAGTATTACGCATTGGAGTCATACTTTAATAGCTTGTCGAGAAACCGCAGAGCTTCGCGCAGAGGATAGGCAGACCGGTCAAGCACTCGCCCGATTGCTTTATGCACTTGAAATTGAAAAAAGTGGTATTTGGATGCGCAGGTCAGATACAACGCTCGTTAATATATTTGCGTTCACCTCGGTGAATTGGCAGATTCCTGTGCGTGAAGCGGCAGTGGGTTACTTATGGAGTTGGCTTGAAAATCAAGTATTGTGCGCGGTTAAATTAGTACCATTAGGTCAAGTTGCAGGTCAAAAATTATTAACGCGATTAGCCGATAACATACCTAATTTAGTAGATAGCGCTTTTGACATACACGATGATAATATTGGTGGCAGTGCCTTTAGTTTAGCATTGATGAGCAGCCGCCATGAAATGCAATATTCACGATTATTTCGTTCTTAAATGAACGATTGAAACCATTTAAAAAAAGAGAATTTATGAGCACAAAAAAACACGTTTTACGTCTTGGAATTGGTGGTCCTGTTGGATCAGGGAAAACCGCGTTGATTGATGCGTTATGCAAAAAAATGCGTGATAATTTTGATATTGCCGTTGTCACTAATGATATTTACACCAAAGAAGATCAACAGTTTTTAATCCGCAGTGAAGCGTTGCCTCAAGAGCGTATAGTAGGTGTTGAAACCGGTGGTTGTCCTCATACGGCTATTCGTGAAGACGCGTCAATGAATCTTGCTGCAGTAGATGATTTACTTAATCGCTTTGCGCATTTAGATTTCATTATTGTCGAAAGTGGTGGTGATAATTTGAGTGCAACATTTAGTCCTGAACTGGCTGATTTGACTATTTATGTGATAGACGTGTCAGCCGGTGACAAAATTCCGCGTAAAGGTGGACCTGGAATTACCCGTTCAGATTTGCTGATTATCAATAAAATCGATTTAGCACCACACGTTGGTGCGTCACTCGATGTGATGGATCGTGATGCACGCAAAATGCGTGGCGACCGTCCGTTTGTCTTTACCAATTTAAAAACTAAGCACGGTCTTGATGAAGTTGAAGCGTTTATTATTCGTGCTGGAATGTTGAATTCATGAAGAAAAATCCTCTATCTTGACTATTGAATAACGATTGATGAAAAATATGTTCCAAAATAGTGCATAGTGGGAAATTGCTCGTTATTTTTGGTGCAAATTCGTCGTATTTATCATTTGAAATTCTTTTCCTTATTTTCGTATTGTATGGCTTATTTTTGATTATTTTTTATTTATAATCATCATGTTATATTTTTTAGTCAACCTATAATGTACTTGAAATAATGATAAAAAATTGGCTGGCATAGTCTTTGCGTTTTAATTTTTATCCGCACTTGACTAGCTATAAGGTATTCATGATGATTTGCTCCACAACTATGCCACGTTTTGGTGATAAAAAAAATTCTGATTTTTTTGAAGAGTATCTTCAACGTCTTTTAACACAACGTGATGCAAGTGGCTTAACCGATATGATTGGCGGTATTGAGGCGCTTATGATTGGTGTTGAACCTGGAAATTCAGTAGACTACATTACCGAACTCGCTTTGATGACACCCTATCAATATCTTGTCACGCTTGACAGCGACAAGCATTTAACACACGTTTTGCGTATTGATATGGAGTCGCCAGATATTTTACTGCGTGAAGTAAAACATGCCGAACATACCGACATTTTTCGCAGTCTAAATGATTTATATCCCGTTGGAGCAAAACGCCCACATAGCCGCTATCTAGGCGAAATTCTGTTAACCACAAATCGCCATGATGTTGTTGCACTACAACAAGAACGTGAGTTTCGCTTTTTTCAAACTGAGCAACTTGCTGAGTTGGATTTACCTTTGAATGTGAGTATTTCAAAACCTTCTCCGTATACGCAAAATGTATTGGGTTATATAGAGCGTCCAGAAAATGCAATTCGTCTTTATCAGCATGGCTATTGCGTTATCTTTCCTCAAGCACAGGCGGCAAATGATCGTGGAAAAGAAATGCAAGAGCGTCTTGGTATTCGACATTTGCTCTGTCCTATTGATCATCTCGCCACGCGTGTTTACAGTCAAAATCGTGAAGCCGCTATTTTAGAATATCTTGCATTATCGAGTTATTACTATTGGGGAAGTTATGATATTCCCGATCAAAATTCGTCGACTAATGTCACCAAAAATACACGATTAGATCCCGAATCAAAAAGTCCAGCTAAAGTTTTTACAGCAAATAATCATCCCTATTGCGTGAATCATATTGATAATATGCCCAGTCCAACAGAAACTTTTGTGCGAAATTACGGTCCACGTTTGCACCACATTGCTGTTGAAGTCAAAGATGGTCATCAAGCAGGTAAAGAAAATATCGATGTGGTCGTAGATGCCATCACCGCGCAAGGTAAAGATTTTTTAGTCAATACAGTAGGCTCTCGGGAGGAAGGGTTAAAACAAATTTTTTCATCCGCATCGAGTTTTTCTTCATTGATTATTGAATATGTACAACGATTTGACGAGTTTGATGGTTTTTTTACCAAAGAAAATGTTGCTTCACTTACCTATGCAGCAGGTCAAGAAGAGGGTGTTTCAAAAGCGTTATAGCCACATTCTTTTTTGGGAGAAATTTATGACACAAAATCGTGTATTTACGTTAAAAGACAATGACAAAATAGTATGTGAATTTCCCGTATTATCTGGCACCAATCGTCCTGATGTACTGGATATTAAATCGCTATATAGTCAAACAGGTTTATTTACCTACGATCCGGGATTTCATTCTACGGCAAGTTGCAGCTCAACAATAACGTATGTTGATGATGAAGTGGGTATGTTGTTTTATCGCGGCTATCCCATTGATGAATTAGTTGAGAGATGTAGTTTCTTAGAAACAGGCTATTTACTTCTTTACGGTGAATTACCAACATCTGAAAGATTGCACGAATTTGAGCAAAAAATCACGACACAAACATTGGTTCACGATCAATTAACCAATTTTTTCAAAGGGTTTCGGCGTGATGCTCATCCAATGGCGGTGATGGTTGGCGTAGTGGGTGCATTGTCCGCATTTTACCACGACGCATTGGATATTAAATCCCCGCAAGATCGTGAACTCAATGCCATAAGATTAATTGCTAAAATGCCAACCATTGTGGCGATGTGCTACAAATATAGCGTTGGTTTGCCTTTTATGTATGCGCAAAGCAAACTGAGTTACACTGAAAATTTCATGCAAATGCTATTTGCCACGCCTTGTGACGATTACAGTCAAAATCTCGTTTTTGTTCGTGCGCTGGAAAAGTTTCTGATTCTACATGCTGACCATGAACAAAGTGCTTCCACCTCGACTGTACGTTTAGCGGGTTCAAGTGGTGCGAATCCTTATGCGTGCATTACAGCGGGCATTGCGTGTCTATGGGGATCCGCACATGGTGGTGCAAATGAAGCGGTTTTAAATACGTTTAAAACCATTGGTGAAGCTGCAAATGTTTCCCGCTTTATTGACAAAGCCAAAGATAATAAGGATTCGTTCAAATTAAATGGCATTGGGCATCAAGTGTATAAAAATTACGATCCTCGTGCCAAAATCATGAGAGAACTGTGTTATGAAGTGTTTGGTGAACTAAATAAACTCGATGACCCACTTTTTCAAGTAGCGCTTGAAGTGGAGCGCCTAGTTCTCAACGATGCCTATTTTATTGAAAAAGGGATGTACCCCAAAGTCGATTTTTATTCTGGCTTATTGCTTTATTCACTTGGTATTCCCGTCAATATGTTTACTGCCATTTTTGCTATGGGACGAACTATTGGCTGGATTTCACACTGGGACGAAATGATTTCAGATCCTAATCAACGAATTGGACGCCCACGGCAACTTTACCGAGGAGTAAAAACGCGTCATATTTAACGTGTAAGACCAAATACCCAACAGTAGGAGTCATTGTGATGGAAAAGCTCTGTTTGCGATTTAAAGATATTTCAGTTAGTGAGAAAATGCTGTACTCACTTTTTTTAATTACGATTGGTATCGGATACTTATTTGCGTTAACTCATATGTATTACACGCATCAAATGCGTGATGGCAAAGCAGGCATGTCGGTTGATGACGTGATGATTGCCTACTATGGTTCACAAGATCAAACACGCCTAGGTTCAGCCATTAACGGTGGACCAATGGAGTCCAATCTTAAATCCAGTGTGGATAGAGATACCATTCTTCGCTGGCTTGCCACGGATAAAACACCCCGTGATTTTAAGTCAACTATCGCGCCTATTTTAGACCGAGATTGCGTGATATGCCATTCGCCACAAATTAATCCTAGCTTACCTGATTTGACAAACTATGAAGGCGTTATGGATGTTGCTTCATCAAAAGCAGCGCCACTTCCCGGACTGGTAAAAGTATCGCATATTCATTTATTTGGTATTGCGTTTATCTTGTTATTTGTGGGTCGCATTTTCATTTACTGCGAAATGAGTACATCGCTTAAACGTGTCATTATTGTTATCCCTTTCATATCAATGCTCATTGATACGCTTTCATGGTTTATCACACGAAGTTACCCAAGTTTTGCTTATGTGGTCATTGCATCAGGCGCCTTGATGGGACTTTCAATGGGTGTACAAATTTTGATTAGTCTTTATCAAATGTGGTTTGAACAAGGAAAACTCACGCTGTCGGCGTCACAACAAGCAACACTCTCTCAATATCAAACTTGTGTAATTCGCTACGCTAAATGTTTTTTAATGCGCGGCTATGCCAATTTTTGTCAATATACTCCCATTATTTGGCGTAACATCAAGATAGCGTTAATATACATCGCGCAAAAAATAGCCGATATAATCAAAACGTTCAGACGTTAGCGCAACGTTAGTCAAAATGCTGTTTGTCCTCTTTAACATACAATGCAGGACTTGTTTGAACCATATAGCTAACGCAATATAACGTGATGATTATTTAATATGGGTAAAAATTTAAAGCTACTTATTTTTAATGGGCATAATATTTTACTTATGATGAACACGATTATCTTTTTATAGTGCGTTAGTTATAGACGATTAAAGTTAGAGTTTACAGTGTTAACACACTTATTTTTTCCAACGTAAATCTAATGTGAACGGAAATTTTGGATTGAGAGGCTCATTGGAAATATCCATACTTCCTGCACTGTGACCATGCTCCCAAAAACGTGCACGACGACGCGCTTCAGCCTCATTTGCATTCACGGGAAATACGTCATAATGACGTCCACCTGGATGACTCACATGATAAGTACAGCCACCAATTGAGCGTCCACTCCAACTATCAAATAAATCAAATACCAACGGTGAATCTGTTGGAATGGTCGGATGTAGTGCTGATGGCGGTGCCCATGCTTTAAATCGCACAGCAGCGACGTATTCACCTGGCACGCCCGTTGGATGTAATGGTAAAACACGTTTATTGCACAAGACAAGATGACGATTTTCTGTCATGCCACTCACTTTAATTTGCAGTCGCTCAACGGAAGAATCAACATAACGTGATGTCCCAGCACCACTTATTTCTTCCCCTAATACGTGCCAAGGTTCAATGGCTTGGCGCAATTCAATTTGCACGCCATCATAAATTACTTTGCCGTAACGAGGGAAACGGAATTCTAAAAAAGCGGCAAACCATTCATTCTCAAATTCATAACCTGCACGACGTAAATCTGCGCAAATATCATGGATGTCTTGTTCAATAAAATGCGGCAACATAAAACGATCATGTAATGCCGTATTCCAATAAATTAGTTTTCCTTGATGTGGCGTTTTCCAAAAACGCGCCACTAAACTGCGCAGTAAAAGGGATTGTAGTAAACTGAGCTGATAATGTGGTGGCATCTCAAAAGCGCGTAACTCGAGTAATCCAAGTCGCCCCGTGGCTGAATCGGGTGAGTAGAGCTTATCAATACAAAATTCTGCACGATGTGTATTACCTGTTAAATCAATTAACAAATTACGCAATAAACGATCTACTAGCCAAGGTTGTAAATTTTCCTCGCCCATCGTAATTTTTTTGTCTAACTGAGCAAAAGCGATTTCTAATTCATACAAATTGTCATCACGCGCTTCATCCACACGCGGTGCTTGACTAGTGGGTCCAATAAATTGCCCTGAAAAAAGATATGATAAACATGGATGCTGTTGCCAGTAAGTAATTAAACTACGCAGCAAATCTGGACGCCGCAAAAAAGGGCTATCCGCAGCGGTCATACCGCCCAATGTAATATGGTTTCCTCCACCTGTACCAGTGTGACGACCATCTAACATAAACTTTTCAGCACAAAGTCGTGTTAAACGGGCTTCCTCATACAGAATTTTTGTATTATTTACTAGTTCGTGCCAAGTAGATGCTGGATGAATATTAACTTCAATCACGCCTGGATCTGGCGTAATTGAAAGTGAAAGTAATCGTGAATCACGCGGCGGCGCATAGCCTTCTAAGCGAATGGGCAATCCAAATTTTTCGGCTGTATCTTCAATTGCGGAAACTAGTTCAAGCCATGTTTCTAAAAGAGTCAGTGGTGGCATAAAGAGGTATAAAAAACCTTCGCGCACTTCAAATACTAATGCCGTATGAATGACTTCTTTTGGTGTTGGTGCTTTATGAATATCTTCTGGCGTGTCAATTTTTTTATCACAAGGATAAGCTGATAGAGGATGCTGCTCTGCGAAAGGATCGCAAGGTAGTTCAATGTCAAAATCCTCTGGTGCTACCCACGGCAAACTACTTAGAGGCAAACGCAGTCCCATGGGAGAATCACCTGGAACGAGATATAACCGCTCATGACGCAGTGGCCACAGACTAGATTGCCATTTAGGTGTTTTATTGAGAGCCTTTAAGGGCAACACATAACCGACTATTTCA
Source organism: Methylococcaceae bacterium (assembly GCA_900299045.1). Classification (GTDB taxonomy): domain Bacteria; phylum Pseudomonadota; class Gammaproteobacteria; order Methylococcales; family Methylomonadaceae; genus UBA10906. Next base: position 8,564 of record OMIH01000125.1, on the reverse strand, counting down.
CCTAAATTTCCTAGTAAATCAATTTTATGTGTATCAATATTGATGGGCTGACGACTTTCCTTATCTAAAGCAATCCATGGGTCCTCGTAAGCGGGAATTAAATAACCTGAATTTAACGCTAATCTTGCCGTTAATTTTTCTGAAAATTTACGAAGCGTGCTGGTGTCAATCAATTGAGCCTGTTTTGCAATTAATGCTTCATTATTCCACACTGGTACACCATCAGTGCGCCAATACATATTTAACGCCCAACGCGGCAATGGTTCACCTGGATACCATTTCCCTTGACCAAAATGTAGCGCACTATGAGGAGCAAATCGTTTTTGTATTCTCGTTAAAAGTGTATTGGCAAGTGTCCATTTTTCTTCACCTAATGCAGCAATATTCCATTCAGCACCGTCCATATTATCGATTGAAACAAATGTGGGTTCGCCACCTTGTGTTAAACGGACGTCTAAATCTTGGAGTTGCACGTCAACTTGCTCACCTAATGCGTGAATGGTTTGCCATTGCTTATCAGTAAAAGGTTTGGTGACACGAGGATCTTCATGAATACGCGTGATAATCATTTCAACATCTAACGTCGATTCACAAATCCCTGTCATGCCACTCACCGGCGCTGCTGATGAAGGAATAGCTGTGGCAGCCAGCGGAATATGCCCTTCACCCGTCAGTAGACCCGAAGTAGCATCTAAGCCCACCCATCCTGCACCAGGAATATACGCTTCACACCACGCATGTAAATCAGTGAAATCGACATCCGTTCCTAAAGGACCATCAAGCGGTCTTTCATCTGCCACTAACTGAATCAAATAACCCGATACAAAACGTGCTGCAATACCTAAATGTCGTAAAATTTGTACAAGTAACCAAGCACTATCCCGACACGATCCTGATTTTTTTTCTAACGTTTCTTCACAACTTTGCACACCCGCTTCCATACGAATCAGATAATTGATTTCATTATGAATCTGTTGATTGATATAAACGAGGAAGTTAGTTGTCGTAATCTCTTCTGGAATATGTACTGAAAATTGCTTTAACCACTCATCAAGACGAGGACTATCGTTAACGATTTCTAAAAAGGGCGCTAATTCCGTTTTTAAATTCGCTGGATAAGCAAAAGGGAAATGCTCTGCCCAATCTTCCACGAAAAAATCAAATGGGTTGATAATAGTCATATCCGCAATTAAATCGACATTAATTTCAATTTCTCGTGTAGGTTGCGGAAACGTTATGCGTGCAACAAAATTACCGTAAGCATCTTGTTGCCAATGCACAAAGTGCTTGGCGGGTTTTATATTTAGAGAATAGCTTGATATAGGCGTTCGACTATGTGCGGCAGGACGTAAGCGAATTTCATGAGGAGAAACGACCACTTGACGATCAAACACATAATGCGATTTATGATGCAGGGCAACTTGGATTGTCATAATGGTCAACTCTCTAGTATTAGGTCGATATAGATTAAAACGGGGGTGGGTTATTGCTTAACCAATTCGGATTAGGAAGTGACGCAAACACATTACGCAGTCCTTCGCCCCAACAACGGCTAATTTGTGAAAAATAGTCATCATCTTGAGTAATATGCTGAAATGTTAAATCCAAACTATTATTTTTATAACACACTAAATCAATAGGAAATCCAACTGATAAATTGCTACGCATTGTCGAGTCAAATGACACTAGAATACACTTTACCGCGTCATTAATAGGCGTTTGAGGATTTATTACTCTATCAATAATCGGTTTTCCATATTTGGTTTCACCAATTTGAAAAAACGGATTTTCTTCGCTCACTTCAATGAAGTTCCCTTCAGCATAAACAAGAAATAAACGCATAGGTTCGTTTTTAATTTGCCCACCAACAATAAAATTCACACTCGAATCAATATTGCTCTGCGAAAGAAAAACACTCTCTCGATCACGCACTTCGCGCAAACATTCACCAAGCAAAGTAGCGACATCAAACATAGATGTCACATTCCAAATATTGCGAATTTCATGATTTGAACTACGTTGTTCGAGTAAATTAATCGCATTTTGGGTAACCGAAAGATTACCTGAACTCAAAATGATGATGGCGCGATCACCGTGATTAAAAAAGCTACGCATTTTTTTGAAACTTGATATTTGATCAAGTCCCGCATTCGTTCTGGAATCTGAAGCGAACACTATCCCCTCATTCAGCTTCAAAGCGACACAATAAGTCATAATAATTATTTTTACGTTGTGATTTGTTGTTGTGATTGCACCACTCTGCGAATAGGTAAATTATCAAAATGATCTCGGCGAGATAAATACGCATCGCGAATATTTTTACCTAGCGAATCCATGTGCCCGAGAAAATCCGTCAGATACTCATGTAGACCTTGTGTAAAAACATCGTCAATACGCCCAAAATGCAGTGCGGCATGTTGTTCGCCTGCGCACCTGCGTGCTTCTTTGCCTGCTGAACCATTGATATCAATTAAAGCAGATTCCACCTCATTCATGCAGGCATGCAGCGAACGAGGCATATCGTCCCTTAAAATGAGCAATTCAGCAACGCGCAATGGTGAAATAACATCACGGTAAATTTTTCGATATGCTTCAAATGCACTCACCGATTTGAGTAAAGAACCCCATTGATAATAATCTGCCGCACTACCAACACTGTCATTTTCATTAAGTAAAATATGGTATTTTACATCTAAAATTCGCGCAGTATTATCCGCACGTTCTAAAAAGGTACCCAATTTAATAAAACTGAGCGAAATATCTTTGAGAATTGTCCCTAGTGTCACACCCCGAAACAAATGGGAACGGTCTTTCACCCAATCAAAAAAGTCAGGAAACTTTTCGTACTCCATCTGTGCAGAAACGCGATTAAGCTCAAGCCACGTGGCATTAATAATTTCCCACATTTCAGATGTGATAGCACTACGAACAGCACGTGCGTTCTCACGCGCCATTTTTAAACAGGTATAAATACTTGAAGGATTATCGGGATCAAGAGCGAGGTAATACGTTACCGTATCCGCTTTTGCCAAACCGTATTTACGCTCATAACCTGCTGCGCAACCGGTAATATTGAGTGGTGCATACCATAAATAAGCCTCCGTTCCTTCAATGTCAAGGGGGAGTAATGATGTGCGATGTGCTACATCGAGAACACGAGCTGTGTTTTCAGCGCGTTCAATATGACGCGCCATCCAAAATAAATTTTCTACTGTGCGTGATAACATGATTAATTCTCCAATACCCAAGTGTCTTTTGTTCCGCCGCCTTGTGACGAATTGACAATTAATGAGCCTTCACTAAGGGCAACCCGTGTTAACCCCCCTGGTACCAAACGAACTTCTTTTCCCGATAACACAAAGGGGCGTAAATCGACATGACGTGGTGCAACACCCGTTTCAACAAGCGTTGGGCAGGTTGAAAGTGCGAGTGTTGGTTGTGCGATAAAATTTGCTGGATCGCTTAAAATACGTTGCTTATACGCTTCAATTTCTTTTTTTGAACTTGTTGGACCAACAAGCATCCCATAGCCTCCAGAACCTTGTACTTCCTTGACAACTAATTCAGGTAGATGCTCAAGCACATATTTCAAATCATCTCTAAGACTTAATCGCCATGTTGGCACATTAGAAAGCAACGGCTCTTCACCTAAATAAAATTTAATCATATCTGGTACAAATAAGTAGGTGGATTTATCGTCAGCAACCCCAGTGCCTACTCCATTTGCGAGAGATACATTACCATGACAATAAGCATCAATTAATCCAGGTACGCCTAACGTTGAATCAGGTCTAAACACGAGCGGATCTAAAAAATCATCATCTACGCGACGATAGATAACATGCACTTGTTGGGCACCCTCAGTGGTGTGCATATACACTTTTTTATCATGTACAAATAAATCTTGCCCTTCGACTAGTTCAACCCCCATCTGACTAGCCAGAAAAGCGTGTTCAAAGTAGGCGCTGTTGTAGGAACCAGGCGTCATGACCACAATCACTGGATCACTCACTCCAGCAGGGGCAGACTCTCGTAGTGTGTCAAAAAGCATTTGTGGATAATGTTCAACAGGTTCAATGGCGTGACTTGCAAATAATTCAGGAAATAAACGCATCATCGTTTTACGATTTTCCAGCATATAGGACACGCCAGAAGGCGTGCGCAAATTATCTTCAAGAACATAAAAATCATCTTCCGCCACACGTACTAAATCAATTCCTGCAATGTGTGCGTAAACTTGATTGGGTAAGTCAACGCCTTGCATCTTTTGGCAATAGAGAACATTTCCTAACACTTGTTCTTTGCCAATAATACCGGCTTTGATGATTTCACGTTCATGATAGATATCATGTAAAAACGCATTTAATGCCTTGACACGCTGCTTAATTCCTCGCTCAAGACGATTCCATTCAGAGGCGCTAAAAATACGTGGCACAACATCAAAGGGAATAAGTCGCTCTGACCCCGTAGATTCGCCATAAACAGCAAACGTGATACCTAAACGTCTAAAAAGTAATTCTGCTTCAGCGCTTTTACGCTCAAGTGCACCAATAGGTAGTTGATTTTGCCAATGTTGATAGCGCTGGTAAATATCACGAATGGTTTTGTTATCAATACGCATTTCATCGAAATAATTTTTTGTGTTCATATTCATGCTTTACCTAGAAAATTAACTCTTTCTTCAGTTGTAGCAATCGATATACCATAATGAAGAAAAAAATTTATTAGCTACTATCAAGCTGATTTTAAAAGTAAAAAATATAATTATTCTTGATAAGACGTGTTGCAACTTTACCTAATGCGATGTTTATTGCACCAAAAAAAACAGAGATGATTTTGTGATGCACCATTTTGGTTCTTTATTGTTCTTGCTCATATCTAATGTTTAGCTAAAAAGGTCTACAGCCATAAAAAGTAGCTATGTAGTTTTATTTAGGAATAAGCTGGTGAAATTACACCTAATTAGGTGTTGAAATTGTCGGGTGTTTGCGTTGCTTGGTAGCATCGAAATTAAGTGCCAGTGCTTTGGTTGCGATTATTTACAACAGCATAATTTTTTAACATATAAAACGACGACAATAACTAATTCCAAAAAATCACAAGTATATAAGGCTGATGTGTTATAAGTCATTTAACGTATTGAATCATTAAATCAATTCACATAGAATAATCATACGTTTTAAAAGTGTGTTTTAGACGTGTGTTTCAAAAGCTCTCATTGCTGCATGGTATTGAGGGCTTTTTTATTATTAGCGTCATTGCTACTTAACTTTATGTTGATTGAAAAAACTCAATGTGTCATATCACTTTTATGTTTCTCAATTGTCTGCTGAGTTGATGATGCCAATTTACTCATGAAATATTGTATCTATTTAAGAAATTAATAATTAATAATTAGATGTATTGTTAATTAAAAATTACAGAGTATATTAAAAACCAACAAAGCATTTATATTTTTACTATAAAATACAGGTATTTATTATGAACGTGCTATATAGAGACATAGTAATTAGCTTGATGTTTTTATTTGGAATTACCGGATTTATTTCAGGTCAATATATTCTTTCTTCCATTGCATTTGGCATGGCTGCTATCTTAAGCAATAGCCATTTAAAATTTGACAAAAAGGATTAATGCGAAACATATTTTTTCTGTTCTTTTTTATTATCTCCTAATTCATATGCTTTCTGCCTCCATTTATTAACTGGAATAGTGGGGGCTTTTTTTTGCCTAAAGACATTACCAAATAAGTCATATAACGTATTGAACCAACAGCTATCTTTATTAGAGAATGCAGTCAACAGAGATGGTGTTAGATACTATGTTGTTACAGATATTTTCAATTTGTTTATTGAGAGAGTGTTATGATCGTTAACGTTATTGACTCAGTTTCTGATGAAGTGTTTGTATTAATTGTTTTATTGATAGTATCGGTAGTTTTTGGGGAGCCAATTAAGCTAAAAGTGAAGTGATTTTTTCAAGTTTTTAATGTTTTTGGTTGATCTTCTCAAGCTCTGGTTGTTTTTAAAACAATGAGAGCTTTTTTATAATATGAATATCAAAGTTTCCTATTTATTTACAACGTCTTCGCGAACGTTAATTGTATTATGCGCACGGTGAAGTAGTGGCTTATGTTCGGTAAGAATAGCAATAAAAATATGCACAATGACAAATAAGTAGAAGCGTGTGAAACACTCACGGCAATGCAAATTCCCCTCAACAGTACGACTGTACCTGATACAGCTACTACCATTTTTGCAGAAAAAACACACTACGATGACGCAGCTGAGCGAATTTACAATCAAATAAATACTGATGTATTTAATCCAATCATCCAGCACATATCCCCTATTTAAAACACCGGTTGTTCATTCTATCTTAATTGACCCGCCCTCTGAACGTATAAGTGTTGATAAAGCCGTTAATATCGCGCAGCAAGTGTATCCCTCTGCACGACTACGGTGGATTGAAACCCCGAGTAATGAAACAGGTACGTTTACTATCATGCTCTATCAACGTGGTGAACCCAGTGAGTGATTCCCAAAAACTTATAGTGACGATTGATCAATATACCGGTAGGATTTTAAATAAAAGAGAGCCAATGCAAAGTACTCATGGTGATTGGTTTGTGCGTATGTTGCATCCTTTGCATAGCGGTGAAATTGGGGGAACTGGTGAACGTTGTCTTGTTTTTATTAGCGGTTTACTTCCGCTTATTTTGTACATAACAGGCGTTATTCGTTGGCGGCAAAAATCTAAGGCTAAATTGAGATAATCGTGACGCATCGATTCTTGTAACAATTGCCTAGTTTGTAAAACGCCTTGGACATCTACACAGAGCTTAAAGCATTTATGTTTTAATTCCCGCTCCTCGATAGAGTAAAATGAGTGAAAAAAGTGCTAAGACACAAATGAACCCACTTATCATTAAGAACGCTAACGCCACGTCAATATCAGACACCCCAATAATGCCAAACCGAAACGCATTGACCATATATAAAATAGGGTTCCCAAACGAAATGTGTTGCCAAAAACTAGGCAGCATATCCACGGAATAAAACACGCCACCCAAATAGCTAAGTGGTGTTAAAACAAAATTGGGAATGATGGAAATATCATCAAAACTTTCCGCCAAAATTGCGTTGATAAATCCCGCTAACGAAAAAAGTGTTGCGGTGAGAAAAATAATGGTGACTGCAATAAGTCCATTATGAATATGCAGTGGCGTGAAAAATAAAGAAATAAAAGCAACCACACTGCCAACCAAGACACCTCGCAAAATGCCTCCGCTAATATAGCCTGATAGAATCACCCAGTTAGGAATAGGGGCGACGAGTAATTCTTCGATATTGCGTTGAAATTTCGTCGAATAAAATGAAGAAACAACATTAGCATACGAATGGGTAATCACTGACATTAAAACGATACCAGGCACAATGTAATCCATATAGCTCATGCCATGAATAGTGCCAATGCGATCACCAATTAATTTGCCAAAGATCAAAAAATACAGGGCAGTCGTAATGGCTGGGGGAAGAAGTGTTTGTGGCCAGATACGAATAAAACGGTAAACTTCTTTACGAACAATGGTCGTAAAAGCAATAAGCACACTCATGCTATATCCTTGGATGCCTTAGTTTCAATTAAATCGATAAATAACTGCTCTAAACGATTACTTTTATTTTTCATGCTAATAACGTGAATATTAAACGCACTCAATTGTGAAAAAAGACCGTTTAAATCATTATCTTTAGGGACTCCTACTTCAATGACTGTTGGTGAAATTTGCTTTAAAGAATAGCTATGAATAACCGGTAATACGTCAATTGGTTGCGCTAAATCAAGTACAAAATGATCAATATGCAACCGCTTGAGAAACGTGCCCATATCCGAATTTTCAACAATTCTGCCTTGATCGATAATGGCAATGTTACGGCATAAACTTTCGGCTTCTTCAAGATAATGCGTGGTTAAAATGATAGTAGTACCTTGCGCGTTTAATGTTTCCATCATTTGCCACATAGAGCGACGAATTTCAATATCAACGCCAGCTGTCGGCTCATCGAGAATCAGCAGTTTGGGGGCATGAACCATAGCGCGAGCAATCATTACGCGTCGTTTCATACCGCCGGATAAACGTCGTGAAATGACATCACGTTTATCCCATAAATCCACTTGCTTTAAGCACGTTTCCATGCGTTCCATCGCAATTTTTCGGGGAATCCCATAGTAACCCGCTTGATTGAGAACAATACGCTTTACGGTATCAAATTGATTAAAATTGATTTCTTGGGGGACAAGCCCAAGGCAACTTTTCGCTAAATAGGACTCTGATTTGATATCATGTCCAAAAATGTTGACCGAGCCGCTGCTGGCATTGACAAGTGAACTAATAATACCGATGGCAGTTGATTTTCCTGCGCCATTTGCACCAAGTAGTGCAAAAAAATCGCCTTGCTGAACATCTAAATCAATGCCTTTTAAGGCTTCAAAACCATTGGCGTAGGTTTTACGAAGGTTACGAATAGAGAGTGCGTTCATATCGAAAAGAAAAAGTGATAATG
>OMIH01000124.1 GCA_900299045.1 Methylococcaceae bacterium | reverse complement strand
GAATGTTTGAAAATTAAACACCGGCTCAACCATTTTGCTTTGCGGGCGAAACTACTTATTCGCGCAACTCAAATGGCTTACGCTGAATTGGCTAAACTTCAGACTGCGTAACATCAGTTATATAAAATGAGTGAAAAGCCAGCTCCGCGTTTATTACTTATTTTACCCATCGTGTTAATGGTCACTTTAGGTGTGTTTTATGCGTATGGACTCACCTTTGACCCTAATAAAAGTCCATCTCGGTTAATTGGAAAAGCATTGCCTAACGTAACGCTACCTGCGTTGCACGATACGCAAAAAGAAATCAGTAGTCTTCATTTTAAAAAGCCTGCCATTATTACTATTTGGGCTTCTTGGTGTAGTGCGTGTCGCGCAGAGCATGAATTATTGATGGACATTGCCGCGCAACATCGTTTTTTTGTGTATGGCGTGGATTATCAAGATGATTTGGAGAATGCGCGGGCGTATTTAAAAGCGCAAGGTGATCCGTTTGATGGTGTTATGTTTGATGGCGCGATGAGCTCTGCGCAACCTTTTGATGTACTCAGTTTGCCGCAAACCTATCTGATTGACCAAAATGGGATTGTGCGTGCAAGGTATGTGGGCACGTTAACCAAAGAAGTCTGGCAAATGCTACAAGCAACGCTAAATTCACCAGAAAATTAACGTATAATGCGCCTAAAACTTTAAAAATATAATTTTTCACTCAATGACTCATTTAAATAAACTTGAAGCTTATCAACTTTCGTGCGTTCGTGATGATCGTATCTTGTTTAATGAATTGAATTTTACATTAACTAGTGGGCAAGTGTTGCTCATCGAAGGGGCAAATGGGGCAGGGAAAACGTCACTGCTTCGCATTTTGACAGGGTTTCGTCGCGCTGAAAGTGGTCATTTATTGTGGAACGAGGAATTGATTGAAAATTCAGTGCATTTTTACGAAGACGCGGCTTATATCGGACACAATAACGGTTTAAAAGTGGCGTTAACCGCGCAAGAAAATTTGCGTTACGCACAGGCACTATCCTCCACCACGTTAACAATTGATGACGCTATGGCAAAAGTGGGATTAGCGGGATATCAAGATACGCTTGTGCGTTTATTATCTGCTGGTCAACAGCGTCGTTTAGCACTTGCACGACTGCTTTGCACACATAAACCACTCTGGATTCTTGATGAACCGTTTACGTCTCTTGATCGTGCAAGCATTAAATTATTTGAACAATTTATAGAAACGCACGCCAATCAAGGGGGACTTGTGATTATGACCTCACATCATGAAACCCAATTACCGCATACTTTAATGCAAAAAATTCATTTATGAAAAAAACGTCCTCATTACTCAACGCGTTTAGCGCCGTGATAAAACGCGACTTATTACTCGCCTATCGTTTTCGTGCAGAATTAATTAATCCGTTAGCTTTTTTTGTCATGGTGATTACGTTATTTCCACTGGCGTTGGGCGCGGAAATTACCTTGCTCAAACGTATTGCGCCAGCCATTATTTGGGTGGCTGCGTTGCTTGCTTCATTGATGTCGATTGAAAATTTATTTCGAGCAGACTACGACGATGGTAGCTTAGAGTTAATGGTGATGACGCCACATCCCTTGTCTATTTTGGTTTTGGCAAAGGTGATTGGGCATTGGTTGATATCAAGTGTTCCTTTACTGTTTATTGCCCCTCTCATGGGAATGATGCTTCACATGGAAACAGACATTATTGGCGTTTTGATGCTCACCTTATTGCTGGGAACCCCTGTCTTGAGCTTAATTGGAGGCATTGCTGTTGCCTTGACATTGGGGCTTCGTAAAGGAGGCGCGTTGCTTGCCATTTTAGTGTTGCCGCTTTATGTACCGATTTTAATTTTTGCGAGTAGCGCCATTGATGCCGCCATGACAGGCTTTGCAATTTCAGGGCATTTGTCGATGATGTGTGCCATTTTATTTTTAGCGATTACGTTAACCCCACTGCCCACAGCGGCAGCTTTAAAGATGAGTTTAAGTTAATTATGTTCATGCGATTTATTTATAAGTTTTCCTCACCACCGTATTTTTACGCGATTAGCGCAAAAATGCTGCCTTGGCTAACGGTCTTATTTTTGGTGTTACTTGGCTACGGACTTTATGGCGGTTTAGTAACAGCGCCTGCTGATTATCAACAAGGCGATAGTTTTCGCATTATCTATGTGCACGTTCCCGCAGCGTGGATGTCTATGTTCATCTACGTGGTGATGGCAATTAGTGGCGGAATTGGTCTTGTTTGGCGCATTAAACTTGCTGAAATTGTGAGTATTAGTAGTGCTTCTGTTGGTGCAAGTTTTACCTTTTTAGCATTAGTCACAGGCTCACTTTGGGGAAAACCGATGTGGGGAGCGTGGTGGGTGTGGGATGCACGACTCACCTCAGAGCTGATTTTATTATTTTTATATTTGGGCATCATTGGGCTTTACAGCGGCATTGAAGATAAGCGCACCGCTTCTCGTGCTGTGGCGATTTTAGCGTTGGTTGGTGTGGTGAATATTCCCATTATTCACTATTCAGTGGAGTGGTGGAATACACTGCATCAAGGCGCAACGGTGACCAAACTTGACAAGCCGTCTATTCATATCGATATGTTAATTCCTCTATTGTTTATGGCAGGTGCGTTCAAGGTCTATTATTTTATCGCGTTGCTTTTGCGCTCTCGCAATGAGTTACTTGAACGCGAACAGAATGCAAAATGGATTGATGAATTATTGGAGAATGTGAAATGAGTGAATTTTTCGCTATGGGCGGCTATGCGTTTTATGTATGGACAGCTTATGGACTAACCTTTGTACTCATGTTGCTTGGCATCATTAAGCCACTGCTGAACCATAAACATATTTTACGCCGCTTAATACTCAAACGTCAGCGCGAGAAAACATCATGAGAATTGTAAAGAAAAAGCGTTTAATGCTCATTTTATTAATGATTACAGGCATTTTCATCGCAACATTTTTTGGACTTCGCGCCTTTAATGATAACTTGATGTATTTTTTCTCAGCAACGGATGTCGTGGAAGGAAAAGCCCCAAAAGATCACTTATTTCGTCTAGGTGGCATGGTAGTGAAAGGCAGCGTGGTTCGTCAACCTTCGGGGTTAACCGTGCAATTTGTGCTAACAGATATGGCAAAAGAGGTCACGGTACAATATACAGGCATTTTGCCGGATTTATTTCGTGAAGGGCAGGGAATTGTGGCAAATGGTAAATTAGATGCCAATGGCATTTTTATCGCGCAGGAAGTTTTAGCAAAACATGATGAAAACTATATGCCCCCAGAAGTGGCGGGTAGCATGAAAAAAGTACCCACGGAGGCAACACCATGATGTTACCCGAATTAGGACAATTCGCTTTAATTCTGGCAGCGTGTCTTTCGATGACGTTGGCTATTGTGCCATTACTAGGTGTATCGAAGGGAATAGGTGGCTGGATTGCGCTCGCGCGTCCAGCGGCTTTTGGGCAATTATTTTTCATGGTTGTGGCGTACGGTATTTTAACGACCTGTTTTCTGCAGCATGATTTTTCAGTGCTGTACGTTGCCACAAATTCAAATACACATTTGCCAACGGTCTATTTAATTGCTGGCGTTTGGGGGTCACATGAAGGCTCTCTTCTACTTTGGGCATTAATTTTATCGCTTTGGACAGGCGCTGTGGCTGTTTTTAGTAAAAATTTGCCCGCCGAACTTGTTGCGCGTGTGCTGAGTATTATGGGCGCGGTAGCGGTGGGCTTTTTACTGTTTATTATTTTTACCTCTAATCCGTTTGAGCGTTTATTTCCTGCGCCAGTTGAAGGGCGTGATTTAAATCCATTGCTTCAAGATCCTGGCATGGCGATTCATCCGCCTATGCTGTATATGGGCTATGTCGGCTTTTCTGTTGCCTTTGCGTTTGCTATTGCGGCACTGATGAATGGTAAGCTTGATGCCGCATGGGTGCGCTGGACACGTCCTTGGACGACCACAGCATGGTTATTTTTAACAAGCGGCATTGTGTTGGGAAGTTGGTGGGCGTATTACGAACTGGGTTGGGGTGGTTGGTGGTTTTGGGATCCCGTTGAAAATGCGTCGTTTATGCCTTGGCTAGTGGGAACAGCCTTAATTCATTCATTGGCGGCAACAGAAAAACGCGGCATGTTTAAGAGCTGGACTATTTTATTATCCGTTTTTGCCTTTGCATTGAGTTTACTGGGTACCTTTTTGGTTCGTTCAGGTGTTTTAACGTCGGTACACGCATTTGCAAGCGACCCAACACGCGGTATTTTTATTTTAGTGTTCTTAGCCGTCGTGGTGGGCGGTTCATTGACGTTATTTGCTATTCAAGCACCTAAAATTAAAAGTGAAGGGCATTTTGAATTTGTTTCACGCGACGCTTTGCTTTTAACCAATAACATTTTGCTCGTTGCCACGACAGCAACCATTTTACTCGGCACGCTTTATCCTTTAGTTATTGATGCGCTTGGTCTTGGCAAAATATCCGTGGGGCCGCCTTATTTCAATGGGGTATTTATTCCGTTAACAGCACCGTTGGCTTTTTTTGTGGGGATTGGGGTTTTATCGCGTTGGCGACAAGATAGCGTGAGTCGATTAGGGCAACTTGTTATGCTACCGTTGGGCGCAAGTTTGCTGATGGGTTTTGCGTTGGCGCTTCTACCTCAGCAATTTACATGGTCAGCTTTTATTGGTTTATCGCTTGCAGCATGGACAACGCTTGGCGTGGCACTGGGTATTTATGACAGGCTGCGTCATAAACCGCATAAATGGCTTGCCTTAAAAGATCAACCTTTAAGCATTTGGGCAATGTCCCTTGCGCATTTGGGGATTGCGGTGTTTATCGTTGGTGTGACGCTTGTTTCGACTTATTCGCAAGAAAAAGATATTCGTCTTGCACCGCATGAATCGCTGCATTTGGCTGGTTATGATTTCCTCTTTCATGGCGTACAACCTACCGAAGGTATTAATTACGATGCGCATGAAGGACATTTCACGGTGACGCAAAATGAACATGTCGTCGCAGACCTGTATCCACAAAAACGTATTTACCGCGCATCGGGAATGCCGATGACTGAAGCAGGTATTGATGCTGGCGTGACGCGTGATTTGTTTGTCGCACTTGGTGAGCCTTTAGGGGGTGACGGTGCTTGGGCATTGCGTATTTATTATAAGCCATTTGTGCGTTGGATTTGGATGGGGGGCGTATTGATGGCGCTAGGTGGATTACTTGCCGTGATGGATAAGCGATATCGTCGTGAATTTAGACCGGAGAAAAGCTAATGCGTTTGCGATTTATGTTGCCATTGATGGCTTTTTTGGTGATGGTCGTTTTTTTAGGGATTGGCTTAAAACTCGATCCTCATGACGTTCCGTCACCGCTTATTAACAAATCCGCACCGGCATTTACGTTGCCACAATTACATGATCAGCAAAAAACATTTTCACCTGCTGATATGCAAGGCAAAGTATGGCTACTTAATGTCTGGGCGTCGTGGTGCGTATCGTGTCGACAAGAACATATTTATTTAACCGAATTTGCCCGTGATAGTGCAATTAATCTTATAGGATTAAATTACAAAGATGAACCGGCGGCGGCTATGCAGTGGCTTGAGCGCTTGGGGAATCCATATAAAATTAGTATTTCTGATATTGATGGTATGGCGGGG
>OMIH01000123.1 GCA_900299045.1 Methylococcaceae bacterium | reverse complement strand
CTTGAAAAAGCCATTTCTTCAATACCATCAACATGACCGATGGCTGTGCGAGCAGCGTGTAGCTGCTCAATGGGCATTTGCAAATTTGAGCCTAACCCAAGATAGGCGACTACGTTATTGGTCATGGGCGCTTGGTGGCGGCGTAACAGGTGACGTTTTCATTTTTTTACGATGCGTTCTTTTGCGTTTAGGCTTATTACTTTTTTCGTTAGCCTGTGGTTGCGTCATCTTGCGTTGCGTATTTTCATTTTCGTGTTGATATGTTTCCCACCATTGCACAACGTCAAGAGGTACATCCCCCGTTTGTGCACGCAACACTAAAAAATCATACGCTGCACGAAAACGTGGATGTGTAAGTAAACGACTAGGCTTTGCTCCCACACGCGCATTGAATTTAGGTTGAAGATTCCATACTTCTCGAATAGCTAACGTTAAATGACGTGGAATGGCAATACGTCGAACTTGTTGCGTGAGCGTTTCACTTGCTGCTTCATAGTAAGCATTGGATTCGGGTAGACCCTTGGCTATTTTTTCTTTCGCTCTGCGCAGCATGGGCTCCCATAATAAGGCAGCAATCAGAAAATAAAGCGTGACGGGTTTATTATCAGCAATGCGTTGGTCTGAATTTCCCAATGCCTTAATGACCATCATTTTTGGAAAGTCGGCTTTCTCGTACATCAAACTTTTATCTGTTGCTGGAAATAATACAGAAAATAGACCATGTTGCCGCAGCAATTCAAACGTTTGTACGCCATAGCCAGTCAAAAATAATTTGGATATTTCATCATAAAGCCGTGCTGGGGGAATGCCCGCTAATAAATGCGCATTAGGTGCAATAGCTGCTTGGCAATCGTGGTCTAATCGAAACGCTAATTTCACCGCAAAACGCACTGCACGAAGCATCCGAACCGGATCTTCTCGAAAACGCTCACCGGCATCACCAATCAATCGAATTATCCCTTCTCTATGATCGTCCATGCCGCCAACATAATCGACAATTGAAAAATCTCGAATGTTATAGTACAGCGCATTGATAGTAAAATCGCGACGCCATACATCTTCTTCAATTGTTCCGTAAATATTGTCTTGCAATAAGCGCCCGTCTTTATTTAAACGAGGAGTTTGCGTTTTATCATCGCTAATTGCCTTGCGAAATGTCGCTACTTCAATCACGTCACGTCCATAGCAAACATGCGCTAAACGAAAACGCTTACCAATCAAACGGCAATTTGAAAAAATACGCGCAATTTGTTCAGGTTCTGCATTTGTTACCACGTCAAAGTCTTTAGGTTCGCGCCCGAGTAATAAATCACGCACACAACCGCCGACAAGATAAGAGTCAAAGCCTTCTTTGCGCAAACGATACAACACTTTTAACGCATTTTCATTCACTTGCTTGCGTGACACGCAATGTGCTGGGCGTGCAATAACCACTGCACCAGTATGTTCTTTATCAATGACATCAAAGACTTCTGATTCAAAGACTTCAGACTCACTATTATCCAAACTTAAAATATTTTTTAGGAAGGTTAAAATGGCATTCACACTCAATTGGTTTTATTCACAATGTTGACTATATCATTGCAATTCACGCACGGTTAATCAACACTTCTTTTCTTTTACATTGCCCTTTTGAATAGGGTAAAATCAACACACTGATTTTAGCAAGTAATCACAATAAATGTTACTTGTCGTAAATCACTGTTTTCTACTTCGTCACATACCTAAGGGTGTGTGCATTCAGAAATTGGAGTTTGTTATGTTTAAAAATATTATTACTAGCTTAATTGACCAACCCATTTTAACCAGTTTTTTTGTTAGTGACTTGTTGGTTTTATTATTTCACCGCCCACCATTCTTTTTTTCGTTGCTCATGTTTGGTGCGTTACTCGCTATGACGATGTATTTTGGTCAAAAATTAGCGTTATTTAAATTATAATTTTCGCTGATGGGGTATTTTACGCATTTATGATGTCGCCACCGAATTTAATACGGCGTTTGGCAGCCATTGTTTATGATGCGTTACTTCTCATAAGCGTGCTTTTTGTCGCCACCGCGTTAATCTTACCTCTCAACGCGGGGCAGGCAATTAGCCATTCACAAATGGTTTTTTATTGGCTGTATTTGCTAATCATCAGTTTTCTTTTTTATGGCTGGTTTTGGACGCATGGCGGTCAGACGCTAGGTTTGCGTGCGTGGAATATTCAAGTATTAACAATTCAAGGTGAGCAGATTTCATGGTTCCATGCTTTTTTGCGTTTTAGTACAGCCATACTTTCTTGGAGCGCATTAGGTCTTGGTTTTTTTTGGTCATTAATTGACACAGACAAACGCTGCTGGCACGATAATTTATCAAAAACGGCGCTATTCCATCAAGCCAAAAGATAATGCGTTATTCTATTCATCCTCGTCATCGAAATCGTCTTCATCAAAATCCATGTCGTGATTAGTCGCTTCTAACATGTACTCCTCAAATTCGTCATCTTCAAAAAGTGTTTTTAAATAACGATAAAGTAATTTCGGTGATTTAGCTGGTTTATTCGTGGCAATTTCTTTTTGTGCATTACGCACCAGTTGCCGCAAATGTTGACGATCGGCTTGCGGGTTTTCGTTCAACAAATCCGTTAACGCGTCATCATGATGCTCACCGAGCAATCGATCACGCCAACTTTCCACAATGTGATGTTCACGCGCCGCATGACTGCTTTTATTTTTAAATTTAGCCACCTTTTCTAAAATAGGTTCTACATTTTCCATTTTATAAAATTGCTGGGCAATAAATTTCAATTG
>OMIH01000122.1 GCA_900299045.1 Methylococcaceae bacterium | reverse complement strand
TATTCAAGAGGAAATTGGCGATTTATTGCTTGTCGTTGTCAATTTAGCGCGGCATGTAAAGGTGAATCCTGAAATTGCGCTCAAACAAAGTACACAGAAATTTTCAAAACGATTTCACTACATTGAAAAACAAGTCGCTGCGTCGGGGCGTGAATTGAAATCGTGTACGCTTGATGAACTCGACGCACTTTGGAATGAAGCAAAAAATATCATCCCTAGAGAGGTTCAACATGAATAAAATAATCAATCTTGTTTATATTGTCGCTGTGATTGTTGTTGCTATGTATTTTGCCCCATTTTTAATTGGCGTGATTGCCTCGGGGATGTTCCAATTTTTTATTGGGCTGGGGTTACTTTATCTTATTGTCAAAACAGCATTAAAGCCTAATACGAATGATTATGATAAATATCAATAAGTAACGTATCATCATGGCTACCCAAGAAGCAGAATATAACGTAGTAAAAAAAGAAGGATGCTTTGAATTGCGTGATTATGCTTCGCATATTCTTGCTGAAATCGTGATTGATGCACCTTTTGAAAAAGCGGGTAATAAAGCCTTTCATCCGCTTTTTGAGTACATTTCAGGAGCGAATCAGTTAAAAAATGTGCTTGAAATGACAGCACCTGTATCACAACAGGTTGTCAGTCAAAAAATTGAAATGACCGCGCCAGTGAGTCAGCAGCGAAAAGAGGGAAAATGGGCAATCAGTTTTATGATGCCCGCCTCGTATACACTGCAAACGATTCCAACGCCTACCAATAACGCAATTCAACTGCGTCAAGTGCCACCGCGACGCGTAGCGGCAATCACGTACAGTGGATTTTGGAGCGAAAAACAGTATATTCGTCATAAAACAAAACTGGAATCATGGGTGATTCAACATTCGTGGCGCGTCACCGGTGAGCCAATCTGGGCGCGTTACAATTCACCGTTTACGTTGTTATTTTTTAGACGTAATGAAGTCTTGATTCCTGTTGATGGGGAGGTTTGATAAAATTTTCACCCCTGCAAATGCTAAGTAGATAAAAAAAGCTAGTTGAAAAAGACTCAAACTAGCTTTAGCTATCATTATACCGCGATGTTCAATCAAAAAAATCGAAATAATCGTTTTCCACTTCCTCACTATCATGGTGATTGGCGACAATATTGGTCACATCGACGATGTCACCTGCATTGATTCCACGATGTTGACTTGCATTGAAGTTTTGTTGATTACTTGCGTTTGATTCTTCATTCGACTCACCACCAAATAATCCAATCACCACAAACCCAATAATTATCCAAACCCACCATTCCATCTGTTTTCTCCGCTTCGTATTGTTGTAGAGCGTTGAGTATAAAATACAGGGACGACAGGTTATGTCATGATGCAAAAGGTTTTTAAACGAGATTAGCGAATTTGAAATTGTGGTTTGTCGTATTGTCGATTACCTGATGAGTCCGTTGGAATGATTTTATTACCATCTAACTTATAATGTTGCCCATCATATCGTCGATTACCACTTGAATCCGTTTCATAAATTTGCCCCTGACTTGAAATAGTTCGAGAGGGGAGGTTGTATAAGCGATTTCCTGATGAATCGGTAGGTAAAATGCGATTACCATCAATGCGAAAATGTTGTCCACTGTATTTATGATTACCGCTGGAGTCTGTTTCGTAAATACGCCCGTTGTCGGTGAGGGTGTATGAGGGTTTGTCATATTTACGGTTGCCACTTGAGTCTGTTTCAAAAATACGACGGTCTGCTGCTTGTAGGGTGAATGTCATCATGATTATTGACATGAAAAAGAGATATTTCATTGAATTGACGCCACTAATTTATTGGAGAAAGGTTAGATACGTTTTGCTGGTGCACCGTATTGATTGTGCTGTGGGTTTGTGTCTAACAAGGTGAATATAAAAGGGATAATGGGAATCAGTAGCCACCAACCGCTGTGATTGGTGTCGTGAAGTCTTCTCACGCCAACTGAAATAGTAGGAACTAAGATAGCAATCGAATAAATACCAGAAAATAGCCCAACGCTAGTTTCATCGTTAAAAAGACCTAACGCGCTATCAATCATGATGAGTCCAACATTGATAATGAAACTGAACAGCAAAAAATACCAATATTCTTTACGTCGTGCACGACCTTGGAACGTTGCATATTTTGTTAACACGTCTACATACCAATCGATCATTGATTTGTGATCGTCTTGCATTTGAAAGTAAACATTACCTTGTGGAGCGCCACAATGCGGACAAAGAGGGGCGCTTTCGTGAAGATTTTTACCACATCCGTGACAAATAACCATAATTTTACCTGCTCTATTTTATGAAAACACCCTATCTGGGCGTGAATTGAAATGGCAGTATAGAGCAGGTGGGTGACAGGTTATGTCATTTGACTTTTACACAATACAAATGACATAAATCCTTTTAAGGTGTGTCAGTATTCTGTTTGTGGTTTTTCCATTTTGAATAGAAATAAGCACTGCTTGATATAACCCCCGTAACAGTGGCAACACTCGCAATAATGGGTGCTACTGTCACAATAAAAGGCTCAGAGGCAAGACCAAGCGCAACGCCAATGGCATAAAACCCGCTAGGTTCTGCGTAAGTAGCGCAAATTCCAACAATAGCGGAAATAATGGTTGCTGTCATTGCAATATCTTCAGCACGTTTTGCCACTTTTTCGTGTACTTTTTCGATTTGTTCTTGGTTTTGCATGGGAAATTTTTTGAGCCTTCAATAGTTGTATTTATTTGAATCGATTAAAAATGTCTTTCTTTGCTTCTTTTAATAAATCTAACGCAGCACTCGCTTTTTCTTGAACAGATTCAGATATATTTTCTGTCGTTCTATCTAAATTTATGTTAAATAAAATGTTCTGTTTCGCATCGTTTAAAGTTTTTAAGGCATTTGTTGTCTTTTGTCGTGTTCGGTTGTTTTGCCATAGTGTTTGTTTGCGTTATGTTGAAAGAGTAATGAAAACGATAACACGCAGCCATGACAGGTTATGTCATCTTATGAAAAAAACTGATTGCTGGTAAGGATGAAGAAAATAGATTATGTTTACGCTCTCCATTTGTTTGAAGGCTAAAAAAATGCTATTTTTAGCCTAAATGAGAAAAATTTTCGTTACCAAAAAATATAAACTTGTCACGATATTTTTTAATGATACAAGGGGACATTATGACCAAAAAAAGAGTTAAAAAACCGCTGAAAAGTGACGTACTAAGCGTACACAATTCAGTAGTGCAAAATCCAGTTGCCAAATTTGCACATCAATTTAATCGAGCGGTTTATTTTCATGATCGCACCTCGTATTCTCGCAAAAACAAACATAAAGGCGGTGAGCCTTTCTCTCTATATTTACACGCGGCAGTGACAGTATATAGAGAAAAGTTCACGCATTTTATTGATGATTTCAAATTTCAAACAAAATATCCAGCATTTCCATTAACGTTGTCACGCCATAGATAGTTAAGCCTGAAATCGCATTTTTGGGTGCATTGGCTTTCGGAATAACGGCTTTTTTAAACCCATGTTTAGCCGCGTCATTTAAACGCGCATGACCGTTTGCCACTGGGCGAATTTCACCGTTGAGTCCCAATTCACCAAAGAAAAATGCTTCTTGGGATACCACTTTATTGCGCAAACTTGACACAATGCAGGCGACAATCGCAAGGTCTGAGCTGGTTTCGCTCACGCGAATACCCCCAACCACGTTAGCGTAAATTTCATCGCTGGCTGTTGAGAGTCCACCGTGGCGTGACAGCACCGCAAGCAACATGGCAAGTCGATTTTGATCAAGACCGACAGCTAATCGACGCGGATTACCATATTGACAATCGGTGACTAAGGCTTGTATTTCAACAAGTAGTGGGCGTGTGCCTTCCCAAAGAACGGTGACAACGCTACCCGATGAGGGCGTTTCAGCACGGTTTAAAAACATCGCAGAGGGATTTTTGACTTCTTTTAAGCCAGAGCCGTCCATGGCAAAAAAACCCAATTCCCCAACGCTCCCAAAACGATTCTTATCAGCGCGTAATACGCGATAACGCGCATCATCGGTTGAGGCGAGCATCACTTGCGTATCAACAATGTGACTAAGTGTCATCGGCCCAGCGAGGGAATGATCTTTGGTAACATGACCGACCATGAAAATGGATACATTATGTTGCTTGGCGTATTGCGTAAGATAGCTGGCGGATTCGCGCACTTGCGACACACTACCGGCGGCTGATTCACAGTGTGGCGCGTACATGACTTGAATTGAATCAATGACAAGCATTTGCGGTGCAATGTCGTTTAATACATCGCAAATACGCTCCACTGATGTTTCCGCGAGCATGAAAATTTTATCAGCAGGTAATTTCAACCGACTCGCACGTTCTGCAATTTGCTGAAGCGATTCTTCCCCCGATACATATAAAACTGAAATATCGCGTGCCGCAATGTTTGCTATGGCTTGCAGTAAAAGTGTACTTTTTCCTGCACCTGGTGCACCCCCAATTAAAACGACACTGCCGCGAACAATTCCGCCGCCTAAAACGCGATCAAATTCATAAATGCCGCTGGAAATGCGCTCGGCTTGTGATAAATTGACCTCAGATAAACGTTTTACTTCAGAGCGATTGCCAGCGTAGCCACTGCTTGATGGGTGTTTTTCTAATGCGGCAGGCGCGAGACGTACTTCTTTGATGGTGTTCCATTCGCCACAACTCGCACATTGTCCATTCCAGCGTGGATAATCCGCGCCACATTGATCGCAGACAAAAGCGGTTTTTGTTTTTTTACTCATGGAGGAAATTCGTTAGATTAAGCGTATTTTTAACAAGAGTTTAGCGCAATTATACGATAAAATGCTTTATCATTTGTCAATTTTCCATTTTTCAGCACAGACGTTGGAGTTTATTCATGCACATTATTTTGTTAGGCGGCCCGGGTTCAGGTAAAGGTACGCAAGCACAGTTTATTACCGAAAGGTATCGTATTCCTCAAATTTCTACAGGCGATATGCTCCGCGCGGCTGTGCGTGAAGGCTCACCTTTAGGCGTTGAAGCAAAAAAGGTGATGGATGCGGGCGGTCTTGTGTCTGATGATATTATTTTAGGTCTAATCAAAGAACGTATTACGCACGATGATTGTGTGAATGGCTTTTTGCTTGACGGTTTTCCTCGAACGATTGTGCAAGCAGAAGGTTTGAAAAAAATGGGGGTCACAATTGACACGGTGATTGAGATTGATGTGTCTGATGAGCAAATTGTCACGCGCATGGCAGGGCGTCGCGTGCATACAAAATCCGGTCGTAGCTATCATATTCAATTTAATCCACCTAAAGTTGAAGGAATTGACGATGTCACAGGGGAAGCCTTAATTCAACGCGACGATGATAAAGAAGATACTGTGCGTAAACGTTTGGCGGTTTATCATGAACAAACCAAACCGTTAGTGGATTATTACGCTGCACCTGAGCAACAGGTAAAATTTAGCTCGATTAAAGGTGTTGGCAGTGTTGATGATATTTCAGCGAAAATTTTTGCAATATTAGGGTAGGAAAATGGCAGGGAAAACGTTATACGATAAGCTTTGGGCAGACCACGTTGTGCATACGGAAGAGGATGGCTCGTGCTTAATTTATATTGATCGGCATTTAGTGCATGAAGTTACGTCACCGCAAGCGTTTGAAGGGTTGCGTTTAGCGGGTAGATCACCTTGGCGCGTGTCGCGTAATTTAGCTGTTGCGGATCATAACGTGCCGACAAATCACCGTGACCGTGGCATTGCTGATCCTGTTTCACGTTTGCAAGTAGAAACACTTGATAAAAATTGTAGCGAATTTGGCATTACTGAATTTGGAATGAATGATATTCGCCAAGGCATTGTGCATGTGATTGGTCCAGAGCAAGGTGCGACGCTACCTGGTATGACGGTTGTTTGCGGTGATTCGCACACATCAACGCACGGTGCATCGGGTGCGTTAGCGTTTGGGATTGGTACCTCAGAAGTGGAACACGTGCTTGCGACGCAGTGTTTAGTGCAGAAAAAAGCAAAAAATTTATTGATTAGCGTCAATGGTCAAGTAGGTACAGGCGTTACCGCAAAAGATATTGTACTCGCTATTATCGGTCACATTGGCACAGCGGGTGGTAATGGGTATACGATTGAATTTGGCGGCAGTGCCATTCGGGCGCTATCAATGGAAGGGCGCATGACGGTGTGCAACATGGCTATTGAAGCGGGTGCGCGTGCTGGGCTTGTGGCTGTGGATGACGTGACAATTGATTATTACCGCCATCGTCCGCTCTCACCTAAGGGTGATGATTGGTTTATGGCAGAGCGCGTTTGGCAAAATCTGCATTCAGATAAAGATGCGGTGTTTGATAAAGTCGTCAATATTGACGCAACACACATTAAACCGCAAGTCACATGGGGAACATCACCTGAATTAGTTGTTGCTGTTGATGCAAACGTTCCCAATCCAACAGACGAAACGGATGCCGTAAAGGCACAAAGTATGCAACGTGCGCTTGATTATATGGGATTGCACGCAGGTCAAAAAATGACCGATATTCGTATCGATAAAGTGTTTATTGGCTCATGTACGAATTCACGTATTGAAGATTTACGCGCCGCCGCGGCAGTTGTGGAAGGCAAAAGAGTGGCTGCCAATGTCAAACAAGCGTTAATTGTGCCTGGTTCGGGTTTGGTTAAGCAACAAGCTGAAAGCGAAGGCTTAGATAAAATTTTCATCAATGCGGGATTTGAATGGCGCGATGCGGGATGCTCGATGTGTCTTGCGATGAATGCAGACCGTTTAGAAGAAGGCGAGCGCTGCGCGTCAACGTCGAATCGTAATTTTGAAGGTCGTCAAGGCTACGGTGGACGCACGCATTTAGTGAGTCCTGCAATGGCGGCTGCGGCTGGCATCGCAGGGCATTTTGTTGATGTGAGTACATGGACGGGAGAATAAAAACATGAGAGCTTTCACAACGTTAACGTCACTTGTCGCGCCACTTGACCGCGCCAATGTCGATACGGATGCCATTATTCCAAAACAATTTTTAAAATCGATTCGTCGCACGGGATTTGGCGTGTACTTATTTGATGAATGGCGTTATTTAGATCAAGGGCAACCCGATATGGATTGCTCACGTCGCCCCATCAATAAAGAATTTGTACTCAATAAACCGCAATATAAAACTGCGCAAATTTTATTGACACGCGAAAATTTTGGTTGCGGTTCATCGCGTGAACACGCGCCTTGGGCACTTGAAGATTACGGTTTCCGTGCGAT
>OMIH01000121.1 GCA_900299045.1 Methylococcaceae bacterium | reverse complement strand
TTTAGCTTACCAATAAAAAAGGGCGATAGATTAAATCGCCCCTTATTTAAACGTATGCTACTGAATACGATTATTTATTTGTGATAGACACGACTAAACTCGTGTACGCTATCTACCATTGTTTTAACGTGTTCTGGGTTGATATCGGGCAAAATGCCGTGCCCTAAATTGAATACATGACCTGAGCCATGACCGTATTTATGCAAAATGGTTTTGACTTTTTCTGTAATAACGTCTGGATTAGCGTAAAGGGCGAGTGGATCTAAATTACCTTGCAAAGCAACTTTATCACCTACGCGAGAGCGTGCGCTGTGAATATCGGTTTGCCAATCTAAACCTAGCGCGTCATAGCCTGTATTCGCCATTTCTTCAAGCCACAAACCGCCCCCTTTAGTAAATAAAATAGTAGGGACGCGTCGACCTTCATTTTCGAGAGTTAATAAATCACGAACTTGTCTTGCATAACGTAAAGAAAATTCGCTGTAATCGTCGTGACTGAGCATACCACCCCATGTATCAAATAACATGACCGCTTGCGCCCCTGCGGCAATTTGTGCATTCAAATAGGCAGCAACTGATTGAGCGAGTATGTCGAGCAATTTGTGCATTAATGCAGGGTCGTTATACATTAAGGCTTTGACTTTAGCGAAATTCTTACTACTGCCACCTTCAACCATGTAGGTAGCAAGCGTCCATGGACTACCAGAGAAACCAATTAACGGTACGCTACCGTTTAAATTTTTACGAATTAAACGCACTGCATCGGTGACATAACGCAACTCAATTTCGGGATCAATCACCGCTAATTTTTCAATATCTGCGGTTGTACGCAGAGGACGCTCAAATTTAGGTCCTTCACCCTCAGTAAAATGCAATCCTAAACCCATTGCATCAGGAATCGTTAAAATATCTGAAAAGAGAATCGCCGCGTCAAAATCAAATCGACGTAGTGGTTGCAGAGTCACTTCACATGCCAATTCAGGATTTGTGCAAACTGCCATAAAACTGCCTGCTTCTTCGCGTACTTTGCGATATTCTGGCAAATAGCGTCCTGCTTGACGCATCATCCAAAGTGGGGTGTACTCGACAGGTTGTTTGAGTAAGGCCCGCAGAAAGGTATCGTTTTTTAATAGTGTCATGTAAATAGAACGTAATCAATTAGGGTTAAGGAGCTGCATTAAATTTTCTGGGCAACGCAGCAGCAAATTCTGTGGATAAATTCCCGCGAGCAGCAATCGCTTCCTGTGCGTTTGCAAAGTTACCATACATTAAAGAAAAACGAGTTTGCCCATTTTTTTCATATTTGACAACATGGTAACTCATATTCAATGAAGGATGCTTTTTTAGGAATTCAGAAATTGCGGCATCACTTGATAAAGTAATAAGTTGTAGTGTATAACGCCCTAGAACAGGGGATGTTGGGGGTTTGGGGGCAATCGGTGTGAGTGCGGCCGTCGGTGCCGTTGGTGTTGGTACGGTTGCTATCTCTGCGGGAGGAGGTGCTTCATTATTAACCACTTTGGCTTCAACAACGACAGGTTTTGCGTCGGGCGCTTTTTTAACGATTTCAGGTTTGACGATTTTTACTTTTTTGTCATCCGCTTTTTTATCTTCTTTTTTATCGTCTTTTTTGTCTTCCTTCTTGTCTTCTTTTTTGTCGTCAGTTTGTAGATCAGCCACTTTTTCGACAATTTTAGATTCCAGTTTTTTGACATCAATATCGTTATGTTCTGACTCAGAAACTTCAACATGCGGTGCAGTTAAAGCAATGCTAGTAACGGGT
Organism: Methylococcaceae bacterium; assembly: GCA_900299045.1. Taxonomy (GTDB): domain Bacteria; phylum Pseudomonadota; class Gammaproteobacteria; order Methylococcales; family Methylomonadaceae; genus UBA10906. Next base: position 43,342 of record OMIH01000121.1, on the reverse strand, counting down.
ATTTTATCAGGCAACGCTTGAATTTTAGTGCCTTTAGCTGGCTCCACTTTAGGAAACGCAATAGTTGGTGCAATCGCGGCTTTGGGCGTTGATATAACAGGTGCAACCGTTTGATTAATTATCGGTGGTGTCGGTTCAGCAAGAGGCTCTACAGGGGCATTTTTGGGTGCTTGATTAAGTGATTCATTAGAGGCGACGTTCGTATTGTCAACTGTTTCTGGTTTTGTTTGGGTGGGTTGTTGTTCGGCTGTCGTTGGCGTGTTTTCAGGTTTAGTTTCTGGCTCAGAAGCGTTTTCAACTGGTTGAGTCGCTTTCTCTACCGTAGTCGATTCACCTATGTTGTCGATGGCAACGTCTTTATCCGCTGATTTTTCATTTTCTACAGCATCTTTTTCATCTGTCGTCGATGTACTTTCGGGCGATTTTTCAGCGACTTGTGCATCAAGTTTATCCTCATGCACCGCTTCTTCAGTTGCCGCCACTTTTTCTGGCGATTGTTTGAAATAATGTATGCTTTGATTGATACCCAACGCGACAACGAGTAATCCCGCGAAAATGGCAACCCATTTTGTATGATCATTTTGTGTTTCACGCGATAACTTGGCAAAATCGCTGATGAGTTTAGCGGGAATACCTTGTGTATCATGATAAATTTTTGCAAGTAGCTTATCGTCTATTTTGTCGATATTGCCATAAGTGCGTGGCTTGCTGGCAAGGTGTTCAAGAAAATACGCACATTGCTCTTGGTTTAAACGTGGAATATCAATAAGGTAAAAATTATCTAAGACGCGATCCGTTTTACGGTATTTTTGGCGTGTTTCGGGTGTAAATGACAGAATAAGTTTGAGCACGGGTTGTGACGTGGCGTATTCAACAAGTGTTGTAATTAAACCAGAAACGAGTAAACCCGCATCATCAACGATTAAAACAATTTTCTTATGCTTTTCTTGCGCATCTTGAAAAGCACGCGCAAGGGATTCGTGTTTGTTGCGTAACATCGATTTGGTGAGTTGTGCTTCGATCATTTCAAAACTTAATTCAGCACTACCTTGCACAAAGCAACATTGCCACGCATCACTATCAATATCGTAGAGCATATCGAGTAATAACGTTTTTCCGATACCTTCAGCACCACATACAATAAGATGTTGCTTCAAATTTGGAATTAAATGCAGCAATAATTCAAATTTTTGCGTACGTTCTTTGGTAATCAGTGGTAGAATGTCAAATGCGTTATCAAACATGGCATGATTTACATCGGTTGAAACAGCGGCATTGTCGGTCATAAATTGTCTAAAGTTTGTATCAAAGAAAGCCTATCAATAGCGATGGGCAGCGCTGCTTTTCCGATAGATTCTAACAAAATTACGCGAATATTGCCGTCTACATTTTTTTTATCAACTGCCATTAAATCAACAAATTGTGCTGAACTTAGCTCAGTTGGTGATACAACAGGTAACTTAGCGTGTTTAAAAAGCGTGATAATTCGCGTCACGTCTACTTCTGTGAGCAAGCCTTTGCGCTTTGATAAATCAGCCGCCAAGCATGTTCCAATAGCGACTGCTTCACCGTGTAAATAACAGCCATATCCCATCCCTGTTTCAATGGCATGTCCAAAAGTGTGTCCTAAGTTTAAGGTAGCACGAATACCGCTTTCGTGTTCATCTTCAGCAACCACGTCGGCTTTCATTTTGCAAGAATACTCAATGGCATAGATAAGCGCTTCTTGATCTCGTGCTAGGAGTTTGCCCATATTATCTTCTAGCCAACAGAAAAAATCGACATCTCGAATTAAACCATATTTGATTATTTCTGCTAAACCAGCCGAAAATTGACGCTCATCAAGTGTGGTTAATACGTCAACATCAATGATCACTGCTTGAGGTTGATAAAACGCCCCAATCATATTTTTGCCTAATGGGTGATTAACGCCTGTTTTGCCGCCAACGGATGAATCGACTTGCGCTAATAGCGTGGTGGGTATTTGAATAAAAGCAATTCCACGTTGATAGCATGCCGCTGCAAATCCGCCCATATCGCCAATGACGCCCCCGCCAAGCGCAATTAATGTCGCGTTACGGCTAAATTTATTAGCCAGTAACGTGTCGAAAATAGTATTGAGCGATTCGAGTGTTTTGTATTGTTCACCATCAGGCAAAATAACCTGCGTGATATCGTAACCGATCAGATGCTGCTTTACCTTTTGTAAATACAGTGGCGCAACAACGTCATTACTGACGATGACCACTTGTTTAGATTGAATATGACGCGTGAGCAACTCGCTATTATTCAATAAATGTTCACTAATATAGATAGGGTAACTACGGTCATCTAAGGCAACGGTTAATGTTTTCATGCTTTAACCTTAAAATTTAATTTTGAATAGAGTCGTAAACGTCTAAAATTTGCGTCACAACGTCTTTGCTTTGGAGAATGCCCGTATCAATGGTGAAATCGGCAATCGATGTGTACAGGGGTTTACGTTGTTCAAATAATGTTTCAAGACGCTCTTTAGGGTCTTGCGTATTTAATAATGGGCGTTGTGAGTCACGACGCGTGCGTTCAAGTAATTTATCCACATCACAATGTAAATAAATGACAAACCCATTTTCGCTAAGTAATTTGCGATTTTCTTCTCGCAAAATAGCACCGCCCCCCGTCGCCATGACAATGCCTTTAATTTCGGTGAGTTGCTGAAGCATTTTTTGTTCGCGATTACGAAAACCTTCCTCTCCTTCAAATTCAAAAATAGTTGGAATATCAACGCCTGTGCGCTCTTCGATGGCTTTGTCACTATCGTAAAAAGGGATTTTTAATGTGCGTGCTAATTGTCGTCCAATGGTGGTTTTACCTGCGCCCATCAATCCCACTAAATAAATATTTTCAGATTGTTTCATGCGTCCTGTCTTAATTAATTTGAGTATTTACACTTGTTACACAGCGTTATTTTCGTTGATTATTCAAGCCTTAAATTGTTGGGACAATTTTTGGTGTGACGAAAATTAACAGTTCTTTTTTTGTATTCCTATTTGCGTTATTTGTGAACAAATCACCAACTAAAGGGAGGTCAGCAAAAAAAGGAATTTTATTTTTGGTTACTGATTCCGTATCTTCATAAATACCGCCAAGCATAATCGTTTCACCATCTTGAACTAAAACAGAGCTTTGAATTTCTCGTTTATCAAGCACTTTGCTCCCTAGTCCGTCCATACTCGCCGCCTCATTGACATTGTCTTTTTTGATGACTAAATTCATGAGTACAGCGCCATTAGGGGTAATATTTGGCGTAACGTTTAGCGCGAGCGTGGCATCTTTGAATAATGTTTGTGGCAATGCTGTTGATCCTGCTGGTAGCGCTGTCGTGTAGGGTATTTGTACCCCTTGAGTAATGTAGGCGGTACAGCGATTCATTGTCATGACACGCGGGTTTGAAATGCTCTCACCGCGTCCATCGGATTGGAGTGCCTGAACTTCCAAATTTAAAACATAATCCGCACCTTTAGCAAGTGTCATTCCCAGTGCCCCAACAGGTGTGCCTCCAATAGATTGGACGCCTAGATCAATAAGTGAATCGTTCATCAAATTAGGTGTCGTATTGGAACTGGCTTTTTTACTATTGCGACTGCCCACTAACAACTCTGTATTACCGATTGTACTCTGATTAGCCGCACCAAACTTAATCCCTACATTTTTGGCAAATGCCTCATCCGCAATGACAATACGCGATTCAATCATCACTTGCTGAACTGGCACGTCTAATTGGGTAATTAATTTTTTAACGTCAGCCACTTTTTGCGCGGTATCTTTGACAATTAATGTATTTGTTCGTGAATCCACAACGACGGTACCACGTGAAGATAAAAAATTATTTTCTTCAATGTCATCAATGCGCTTTTTATTTAATTCATCATAGTGATATCGTTCATTTTTTCCCTTAGAGACGAAATAAGACTGATTATACATCGATGGCTTATTAGATTCCGATGATGAATTATGCGTATCATTGAGTGCTTCACGAAACTCCATATTCATTGTGTTGCTCGAGCCCATTACATGATGCCTTTGGGCGTCATCGGTTTCACAACTGCTTGAATTGGTAAAGTTGGCACCGTTTAAAATATCACGCAGTGTTTCACCCTTCGCGTAGTTTATTTTAATGTATTCCGTAATCAAAGGGGTCGATTTCTCAATCGTTTCTTCCATTCGTTGCTGTTTTTCTTTGTAATCTCTGATTTTATCAAGTGGCGCAATTAAAGTCACATTCCCCGATGTATATTGCCCAAGTTCTTTTGTGATTAAAATGAAATCAAGTGCTTCATCCCAAGGCACATTGTCTAATTTCAAGGTAATATTTCCAGTCACTTCATCACTTACCACGATATTTTTTCCTGTAAACTCCGCTAAAATCGCCATGACTTGACGAATAGCAATGTCTTGAAAATTGAGCGAGAGTTTTTTACCTGTATAATTATGTTGAGTGCTACTGTCAATTGGGAAAGTGTTTCCCTGTGTTTTTTCTTCATTGCTCGCGTGCAAGCCCACAGAAGTTAAGCAAAGCGACAAACAAACGAGAAACAGACTATATTTACGCATTGATGTTTATGGTATTAAAAGTAAATTCACGCGATGTTCCCCAAATTTTCCTAGTTCATTGGGAATCATTTCTACGAGTTCAATTTTTTCTGAAGTAATACGGGTGATTTTTCCCATATTTTCTCCTAAATAATTTCCTGTTTTTACGCGGTAGAGATGATTGTCTTCATCTTTAATCAGCGCCCACATTAATGAATCCACTTGCACTGTACCAACCATCTGTAAATGGTTTAATGCAATGTACTCAAGTGGCTCTTTAACGCGATTGGTGTTAGCGTACAATATGGGCTTTTGTTCAATTTGCAACGATGGCTCAAAGGGATTCCGTTGCGTATTATCTTCTTTAAAAATTAAAGCATCTGTTTGGATAATAGCCGCTAAAGAGGGAGTGGCGCGTTGTGTTGTTAATTTCACATTCGCAATATATTGGCTTAAATCCTTTGTATCCTCTGTATTATCGCATGCAGTGAGCATAACGATGGCAATGATCATTAATGGTGCTTGAAAAAACAGGCATAAAATGTATTTATTGGGCAACATTTTTTCTGGCATTTTCACTAAGATTTTCGCTTTGACGATATGTTTTAATGAGTAGCGACATCAATAAACGATCGTTGAATTTATGGGTTTGTAGAGTGCCTGGTGACGAAATAGTCAGGTCATGTAGAGTTACTAGCGTAGGCATCTGTTCTAACTCACGCAAAAAAGCAAATAACTCGCTATATTTCCCCATAACTTCAATATGAATAGGAAACTCGTCAACAATCATAGTGGGGGCGGTTACTTTTGGCATTAATTGAAGGGATTTAAATTCCAAATTGTAATGAATTCCCATTTGAGAAATCGCATTTAATAATGTTGAGGCATTCTCTTCCTTGGACATCGTGTTTATCACGCTTAGCCATTGCGATTGAGTAAGGTTAAGTTGCGCTTGCAAATTTGATATGTCGCCAGTTTGGCTTTGCTTTGTTTCAAAGAGCGATTTTAATTGTATTTCATTTTGTCTTAGCGCTTGTAACTGGTTTAATTGAGGCTGCGTGTCGTAATAAAAACAAATAAGTCCGATAAAAAGCGAACTGATTGCTATCACAAACACTCTAACACAGACAGGCCAACGCCATGCCGCATTCAAATCCCAATTAATAGTAGCCAAATCGATATGAGAAAATTTCATATTGTTATTAATTTAATGGAGATTGCGTTGCTGGGTGTGTAGTACAAATAATGGCATTTCTTCGCTGTTTTTGATGCTTTCAAGACCGGCACTATCTGGCAGTTTCATTGTTTCGAGTACCGGTGTTTGAAATGATGTTTCGTTCCCCATTTTTTGCATAAATACTGACAGTGCGCCACTGGACTGCGCTCTGCCTTCAATAATAATTTCGTGATCAATTCGAGTTATTTTCGTTAAAAATAGAGTGCTAGGCAGGGCAAAAGTGAGTTGTTGTAATACATTGCGTGTATCTAAACGCGATGTTTGCAATGTATTGATATAGTTTATTTTATTGATAAATTGATTGATTTTTTCTTCAATCATTTTTCGTGTCAAGACGTTTTGATCTTGTAGAGTCACTTCCTGTTGTAGCAGTCTATTGCGCTGTATTTGATAAGCTTGTTGATTGAGAATATAGCTATGTAAATAAGCAAATACCGATAACACAAAAATGAGCGATAGGCTTAATGCAATGATAAATTGCTGTTGTTTTCTTTTGCGCTGTGTTTCGCGCCATGGCAGTAAGTTGATTTTTATCATTAGTCAAAATTTCGCAATGCTAAGCCACAAGCAACTAACATTGAAGACGCATATTCACTTACAGATTGTGGATTGATATTTGAGGAATATGTCATATCGATAAAGGGGTTTGCCACACACGTCGGTAAATTTAATGCCGTAGACACTAAGGTATCTATACCCGAGCATCCGCCTAATAAAATAATGCTGTCAATACGGTGATTGTTTTGCGAGGCGCTGAAAAACTGGAGACTACGTTGAATTTGCTGAACGATATTTTGTTTAAACGGCTCTAAAATAGTAGTTATATAACCTTCAGGTAGATCACCTTGTTTTTTAGCATATTCAGCATCGACTTGTGTGAGTTGGTAGGTTTGTGAAATATGATGGGTGAGTTGATGTCCACCAAAGGCAAGTTCTCTGGTATAAATTGAACGCGTATGATGTATCACATGCAGTGTGGTGAAATTTGCGCCCATATCAACCACTGCAATTGTTTTATCGTCGATGCGATAAGGTAATTGAGATGCAAGCAGTGGCAGCGCATTGCCAATGGCGAATGTTTCAACATCGATGATTTTAGGTTTTAGTTGTGCATGCGTTAATATCGCTATTTTGCTTTCAATGGCTTCCTTTCGCGTGGCAACGAGTAGTACGTCAAGTTGGTTGGTATTTATTTTATTCAAGCCTTGAATGTTAAAATCAAAATACATATTGTTGATGTCATAGGGCATGTATTTTGGGGCATCGATGATAATCTGTTCCATCATTTCATCTTCAGATAACCCTGCGGGAATTGAAATATTTTTTGTGATCACCGATGCGCCATCTACGGCAACCACCGCATATTTCGCCTTGCTTTGGGATTGCTGTCGCGCGTTTTGAATGGTTTGACCTATCATGTAGGTATCAGTGAATTGTGGTTGATGTTGCTCGTTACTTGGTAGTGGTGTAACAGCAAAATGTTCAAGCGTGTAGCCCGTGCTATTTTTACTGAGTTCGACGATTTTGATAGCGGAACGTGTTATATCAATACCTATCGCGGTGTTTCTTTTTTGATTTAATTTCAATAAATTGAGATTAAATGGATATTTTTGAATGAATGACATAATTGAGATTAACAATAATTTGGTTCATTCATATCCGTTTAAAAAATCAACACCGCAATGAGGATAGAAAAACTAATCCAGTTTACCGTGGCATTGTTTATAGCGCAGACCTGAGCCACAAGGGCAAAGTTCATTTCGACCAACACTATTGACCGCACTAGTGGGTTGATCTGCTACGGTAGGCGCTTCTGAATTTGCCAGCGCAACAAAATGATCATCCAAATTTTCATGGTCGCTGATCACGATTTTTGTTGATTCTTGCGCGTCAATGTCGTCTTGAATAGCCGCGATGTCGCTAGGAATTTTAAACAATAATCCCACGACTTCAAATTTAATCGTTTCAAGCAAATTCGTAAACATTTCAAACGCTTCACGTTTGTATTCTTGTTTAGGATCTTTTTGCGCGTAACCTCTAAAATGAATGCCTTGACGCAAATAGTCCATTGCGGCTAAATGCTCTTTCCAGTTGTGATCAAGGGCGCGTAGCATGAACGTTTTTTCAACATTGCGAAGTGTGTCAGTGCCTATTGCTTCTTCTTTTTTGCGATGATTTTCTTCGAGGATACCAATAATACGTTCACGCAGGGTGTCTTCATTCAGATTTTTTTCGGCTTTGAGCATGTGTGAAACAGGAATTTCAACGCCAAACTCGATAGTCAGATGCTCTTCTAACCCTGAAATATTCCACTGTTCCATCATCGTTTTTTGTGGAATGTAGAGTGAAATCATATTATTGACAACATCTTCACGAATTGCTGTAACAATCTCCGAAATGTCTGTTGCCGCCATTATTTCACTACGTTGAGCATAAATGACTTTGCGCTGATCATTAGCCACGTCATCGTAAGCTAAAATTTCTTTACGAATATTGAAGTTGTGCGCCTCGACTTTGCGTTGCGCATTTTCAATAGAGCGCGTAACCCATGGATGCTCGATGGCTTCGCCATTGCCCATGCCTAACTTTTGCATCAATCCCGATACACGCTCAGAAGCAAAAATACGCATTAAATCGTCTTCGAGTGATAAAAAGAAACGACTTGAACCAGGATCACCTTGTCTGCCTGAGCGACCACGCAATTGATTATCAATGCGTCGGGATTCATGACGCTCAGAGCCAATGACATGTAAACCACCGCTCGCAACAACTGCATTGTGACGATCAAGCCATGCACCACGAATTTTATCTTTTTGTGCTTGTGTTGCATTGTCATCAAGTGCAGCGAGTTCTGCCTCTAAATTGCCACCTAAAACAATATCCGTTCCTCGACCCGCCATATTAGTTGCAATGGTCACAGCATTAGGTTGACCTGCTTGCTCGATAATATGGGCTTCTCGTTCATGTTGCTTGGCGTTTAATACTTCATGTTTAATGCCCTGCTGCGCCAAAATACCAGATAATAATTCAGAGTTTTCAATAGACGTTGTACCCACCAATACAGGTTGTCCACGACTGACGCAGTCTTTAATGTCTTTGGCAACGGCTTGATATTTTTCTGCTGAGGTTAAGAAGACAACATCGCCTAAATCACGACGAATCATGGAGCGATGCGTTGGAATGACAACTACTTCTAGTCCATAGATTTTATTTAATTCAAAGGCTTCTGTATCCGCAGTGCCTGTCATGCCTGACAGTTTTTCATATAAACGAAAATAATTTTGGAAAGTGATGGATGCTAATGTTTGATTTTCGTTTTGAATCGATACGCCTTCTTTTGCCTCAATAGCTTGATGCAAGCCTTCAGACCAACGTCTTCCAGGCATTGTGCGACCGGTGAATTCATCGACAATAATCACTTGATCTTCTTTGACAATGTATTCAACGTCACGTCTAAAGAGCGCGTGAGCGCGTAGGGCGGCGTTAATATAGTGCATTAAACGCAAATTCGCTGAATCGTATAAGCTAGAGCCATCGGTGAAGAGTCCATGTTCTACCATGAGTTCTTCAATATGTTCATGACCTGTTTCAGTTAAATGAATTTGCTTAGATTTTTCATCAACGGAGTAATCACCTGCTTCACCTTCTTTTTGTTGTTTGGTGAGAAGAGGGATAATAGCATTGATTTTTAAATAAATATCACTGGTATCGTCAGTTGGCCCCGAAATAATGAGTGGCGTACGCGCTTCATCGATTAAAATAGAATCCACTTCGTCAACAACCGCAAAATGTAAATCGCGTTGCACTTTTTGTTCAAGCGTAAATGCCATGTTATCACGCAAATAATCGAAACCAAATTCGTTATTTGTGCCATAGGTAATGTCGCAGGCGTAAGCGGCTCGACGATCAATTGCTTCCATTTGTCCTAAAATGACACCTGTGCTCAATCCCAGAAAACTGTAGAGTTTACTCATCGTTTCTGCGTCGCGTTTTGCGAGATAATCGTTCACGGTAACAACATGAACACCTCGTGCAGGTAGCGCATTTAAATAAACCGCCAGCGTTGCCATTAAGGTTTTACCTTCACCGGTTTTCATTTCGGCAATTTTGCCGCTGTGCAAAATCATCCCACCGATAAGCTGAACATCAAAGTGACGCATGCCAAAAACGCGTGTAGATGCTTCTCGCACGGCGGCGAAAGCATCAGGTAACAAATGATTGAGTGTTTCGCCTTTTGCTAAGCGATCGCGGAATTCTTGTGTTTTTGCTTGTAGCGCGTCATCAGTGAGATTTTCGTATTCTGAAGACAGTGCGTTGACTTTTTTAACTAATGCTCTTTTTTTCTTGATGAGCCTGTCGTTGCGGCTACCTATAACTAATTTGACCAGTTTGCCCAGCATACTTTTTCCAAATGTGAATTGAGTGAAAATTGAGTAAAATCGTTAGATTATATACTTTATAGTGCGTGAGTGACAGCGTAAATCTAAATTCAGTCATAACAGCATTTCAAGGTGCGTTAGCAATGATGATGGCACGTTTAGGCGCGGGTAATCCTTGACAGGTTAATTTGGCGTTTTCAGGATGAAGAAAGTCTTGCAGAGAGTGAAAACGCATCCAATCGGTTGTACGCTGCTCTAGTGTTGTCGTCGTGGTTATATCAACGACGCGTGTATTTTTAAAGCCACAGCGATTAAGCCAACTCATTAACGTCTTGCAACTAGGCAAGAACCAAACATTTCGCATTTGAGCGTAACGGTCTTCTGGCAGGAGTGTATCGCCTAATTCGCCATCAATAACAAGTGTTTCTAAAATGAGTTCACCACCACTTTTTAAGGCATCTCTCAATTCTAAAAGATGGTCAGTAGGGGAGCGTCGATGATAGAGTACCCCCATTGAAAAAACACTATCAAAGCAATGTAAGTTTGGAGAGAGGGCTTCAATGCCTAACGGAAGAACATCGATAGGCGCGTTATAGTCGTAAAATGTTTTAATAATTTGAAATTGCATGACGTTGAGTAGCATGGGATCAATTCCAATCACTCTTTGAGCGCCTGCGCCAAGCATTCGCCAGCAGTGATAGCCATTGCCACAACCTACATCAAGTACTAAGCGATTTTGAAGTGGCGCAATATGATTTTCTAATCGCTGCCATTTCCAATCAGAACGCCACTCCGTGTCAATAAAAATCCCAAACAAATCATAAGGACCTTTGCGCCATGGGCTAAATGATTGTAACTGCGTTTTTAATTGAGTTTGTATCTCATCTGAAATGTCTTTTGCACTGCCTATTGTGACGGTATCTGTTGTGATTGTGCGTGTTTGGGTTTGAATGGATGGCAGTTGCGCGAATTGTGTTTGCCATTTAATCAAATCACCGTGTTTTTTGGTATCAAAAGCATCTGCAATTTGCGAGGGTAATTTTTCTGCCCATTCTTGCGCATTGGCATTGCATAATGCGTTATATAAGTCAGAGTAGGGCATTATTTTAAGGCGATAAATGAAGCAAAATTAAAATATTGAAACCATAATTCACAGCTACTAAATCCAATTGAGGTTAATCGTTGCTGATGCTGCGCGAAAGTTTCAGGAATGAGGACGTTTTCCAGAGCAGTGCGTTTTTGACTAATTTCCATTTCACTATATCCTTGCGCTTTTTTAAAAGCATGATGCAAATCAATTTGCATCGCTTGCTGGCGTGCATCATCAAACGCTAATTTTTCAGAAATAATTAGTGCGCCATTAGGTAATAATCCATGATAAATTTTTTCAAGTAATTGCGCTCTATCGGCAAGCGGTAAAAATTGCAGTGTAAAGTTTAAAACGACAACAGACGCATTTTCGATTGCAATATCTTGAATATTCGCGCAAAGGAGCGTGATATCCGCAGAAGTGTTTTGAGAGGTTTTTAAAAATTTTTCAAAGCGTCCCAACATGGGAGCAGAATTATCTACGGCAATAATGTGACAATTTTCAGCGGTAATATTTTTACGCATCGCAAAAGATGCAGCGCCCAGTGAACATCCTAAGTCATAGCAAACACTATTGTTTTGCGCAAAGCGCCCTGCTAATAAACCAATAGCGGTAATAATGGTTTGATAACCTGGAACAGAGCGCTCAATCATATCAGGGAAAACTTGTACGACGTGATCATCAAAGACAAAGCTATCAATATGTCCAAGTGGTTGACTGTATAGGGAGTCTTTTGTTTGAGACGTCATAAATGTTAAGGCAGGTTTATGGCAAAATTAAGAATTTTTTAATGCTTCCGCATTGCGTTTTGCTAGATTGTCGATCACTGCACTCAGAGAACCTTTCGTTTGAACTTCATCGCTGAATGTTGTGCGATAATTGGTAACTAAACTGACACCTTCAATCATGATGTCATAAGCCTTCCATTCATTACCACTTAAATACATGCGATAATTGACTGCAATAGGTTGAACACCTGGTTGTAGAACCTCTGTTTTTACAATAACTTTTGTTGCTCCGTCTTCCATTTCAGAAGGTAAAAAACGTATTGACCATTCTTTAAATTCACTAAAAGCGCGTGAATACGTGCGTACGAGTAATGTTTGAAATTCTTTTTTGAATCTTACTTGTTCATCTGGCGTTGCTGTCTTCCATAGTTTTCCCAAAACCAATGCTGAAATTTTATCAAAATCAACATGGGGATAAATTGTTTGGTCGACAAATTGTGTGACTTTGTTAAAATCTTTAATGAAACCTTTATCTTGCATACGTTGTTGCAGTTTATCAGAGGCTTGTGCAATGGCAACTTGAGGGGCTGATAATTCAGCAGCCATGCTCTGGGTGAATGGCATGGCACTCAAGAATAGGGCAAACAAAGTGAATAAGGTATAGTGCTTAATTTTCATAAAAACTCCCAAAAACAAGTATGAATAAGATGGTATATAATAGCATTAAATTTCCCGCGACACGCATGAGAAGAATGCGTCGGGATGATTTTTCTCGACGATTAATGCGTGAAAATTCATTGAGTGTCGATGATTTAATTTATCCAGTTTTCGTCATTGAGGGTTCTCAGCGACGTGAAAATATTGCTTCCATGCCTGATGTAGAGCGTTTATCGCTGGATTTGCTGATTGAAGAGGCGAGAGAGCTTTATATTTTAGGTATTCCTGCCATTGCTTTATTTCCCGTAGTGACAGCCGATAAAAAATCCGATGATGCCGCAGAAGCGTATCATCCAGATGGATTAATTCAGCGTGCTATTCGCGCAATTAAACAGGCGGTACCCGAATTAGGAATTATTACCGATGTTGCATTAGATCCGTTCACTTCTCACGGTCAAGATGGCTTAATTGATGCTAAAGGTTATGTGTTAAATGACGAAACCATTGCGGTTTTAGTCAAACAAGCGCTTTCTCATGCAAAAGCGGGGGCAGATATTGTCGCTCCTTCAGATATGATGGATGGGCGTATTGGCGCTATTCGTCACGCACTTGAGGCAGAAAATTATTCGCATACGCGCATTTTAGCTTATTCGGCAAAGTATGCGTCGAGTTTTTACGGTCCTTTTCGTGAGGCAGTCGGGTCGGCGGGTAATTTAGGTAAAGGCAATAAATACAGTTACCAAATGGATCCAGCGAATTCAGATGAAGCGTTGCGCGAGGTACTTTTAGATATTCAAGAGGGCGCGGATATGATTATGGTAAAGCCCGGTATGCCTTATTTAGACATTATTCGTCGCGTTAAAACCGAGTTTGGTGTGCCGACATTTGCTTATCAAGTGAGTGGTGAGTACGCCATGTTAAAGGCAGCCTCATTGAACGGGTGGATTGATGAAAAATCTGTCGTTTTAGAGTCTTTACTCGCCTTTAAACGCGCGGGAAGTGATGCTATTTTAACCTACTACGCAAAAACAGTTGCGCGATGGTTACAGAATTAGATTTGTATTTTGATCAATCTTCATCATTTCAAACTGGTATAGCAGCGGTTCATAGGTTAGAATTAACCGGATTATTTGTGATAATTATTGAGTAAATGGAATAAAGCAAATATAAAATTTGCTTTGAATTACCAAGTGATATGAAGCATAAAAGTTTATAAACTACTTAGAGGAGTTTTCTCCGTGAAAAAAATTAAGCAACTGTTCGCTGGTGCTATGTTAACAACCTTAGGGTTGCCAATAGCGCAGGCGGATTATGCCCTGAATTTAATGGAAGGGGTGACAAAAGTCAGTAATGACATTTATGACCTACACATGCTTATCCTGTGGATTTGTGTGTTGATTGGCATTGCTGTGTTCGGGACGATATTTTATTCCATTTATCATCACCGCAAATCTAAAGGTCACGAAGCGGCTCATTTCCACGAAAATACCACCGTTGAAATTATTTGGACAATCATTCCAACGTTAATTTTAGTGGGCATGGCTATTCCAGCAACAAAGACAATGCTTGAATTAGATGATGTTCAAGAATCTGAAATGTCTATTAAAGTGACTGGAAAGCAGTGGTACTGGGATTATCAATACTTGGATAATGGTGTGCATTTTGAAAGTCATTTAGATGAAATCAGTGAAAAATCACATCGTGGTAGCACTATTGATCCCCATACAGTGCCTAATTATCTATTAAATGTTGATAGACCTTTAGTGGTACCGATTAATAAAAAAATTCGTTTTGTATTCACATCCGTTGACGTGATTCATTCATGGTGGGTGCCTGATTTAGGCTGGAAAAAAGATGCGAACCCAGGTTTTATTAACGAAGCATGGACATCTGTTCCAAAACCCGGTGTTTACCGTGGACAATGTACCGAGTTATGTGGTCGTGACCACGGCTTTATGCCAATTGTTGTTATTGCCATGAATCAAGGTGATTATGATAATTGGGTAAAAACGACATTAGAGCAACAAAACGCAAAACCTGATTTAAGTGATCAATCACACGAGCAATTAATGGCTAATGGTTCGAGCGTGTATTTGAAAAATTGCGTTGCATGTCATCAAATTGATGGTAAAGGCATTTCTGGTAGTTATCCTGCACTGCGCGGTAGTGCAAAAGTCACTGGTGGTGTTGATCCTCTAATTGGTTTCTTGCAAGCAGGTACAAGTAAAATGCCTTCATTTGCTAAGTTAAAAGATAATGAATTAGCAGCAGTTATTACCTATATCAGAAATTCACCTGATATCGGAAATAAAGTGGGCGACGAAATCCAACCCAAAGCAATTACACCTGTTTATGATGACGATGAGTAGTAATCATTGCTTATCGGGCTATTTTTTAACTGTTTATTGAGGTATTAAAGTATGTCTGCTGTCACAGCTGAACATGATCATGACGATCATCACCATGATGATCACTCTCATGGTCCAGAAAAAGGATGGTTGCGTTGGGTAGTTACCACGAACCATAAAGATATTGGCACATTATATTTGTTATTCGCATTAGCCATGTTTTTTGTGGGCGGTACGATGGCGATGATTATTCGTGCTGAATTATTTGAACCTGGAATGCAGTTTGTTGATCCACAATTTTTTAATTCAATGACCACCATGCACGCGCTTGTGATGGTTTTTGGTGCGGTAATGCCTGCCTTTGTTGGCTTGGCTAATTGGATGGTTCCAATGATGATCGGTGCGCCGGATATGGCGTTACCGCGTATGAATAACATGAGCTTTTGGTTGCTTGTAGCGGGTGTGTTGTTGCTTGCTTCGACGTTGTTTATGGAAGGCGGGGCACCGGCTGGTGGCTGGACGCTTTATCCACCACTCGTATTGCAAACAGGTAAAGCGCTTCCATTTGCTATTTTCTCTGTGCATTTGCTTGGTGTTTCGTCAATTATGGGGGCAATTAACATTGTTGCAACTATTTTGAATATGCGTGCACCTTCAATGTCACTGATGAAAATGCCTATGTTCGTTTGGACATGGTTAATTACCGGTTTCTTGTTAATTGCCATTATGCCCGTTTTTGCTGGCGCTGTGACAATGTTGTTAACCGATAAATTTTTTCATACCAGCTTTTTTGATGCAGCAGGTGGCGGTGATCCCGTTCTTTATCAACATATTTTCTGGTTTTTTGGTCACCCTGAAGTTTATGTTATGATTTTGCCAACGTTTGGTGTAGCATCAACAATTATTCCCGTGTTTGCACGTAAACCTTTATTTGGTTACAGCTCAATGGTTTATGCGACTGCTGCAATTGCATTTTTGTCATTTATCGTTTGGGCGCATCACATGTTCACTGTTGGGATGCCAATTTCAGGTGAATTATATTTCATGTATGCAACGATGTTGATTGCTATTCCAACCGGCGTGAAAGTTTTCAACTGGACAGCCACTATGTGGAAAGGCGCTATGACCTTTGAAACACCTATGTTGTTTTCAATTGCGTTTGTTGTGTTATTTACATTAGGTGGTTTTACCGGTTTGATGATGTCTATTGCACCAGCTGATTTTCAATATCATGATAGTTATTTCATTGTTGCGCATTTTCACTATACGCTAGTTCCTGCCTCTATCTTTATGCTCATGGCAGCAGGCTATTATTGGATGCCTAAATGGACTGGACATAT
Organism: Methylococcaceae bacterium; assembly: GCA_900299045.1. Taxonomy (GTDB): domain Bacteria; phylum Pseudomonadota; class Gammaproteobacteria; order Methylococcales; family Methylomonadaceae; genus UBA10906. The sequence goes on along the minus strand of OMIH01000121.1, from coordinate 26,991 downwards.
GTACAACGAAAAAATAGGGCAATTACATTTTTGGTTATCTACGATTTCCGTTAACATTTTGTTTTTCCCTCAGCATTTTTTGGGGTTAGCCGGTATGCCACGTCGTATTCCTGATTATGCTATTCAGTTTTCGGATTGGAATATGATTTCAAGTATTGGTGGTTTTATTTTTGGCGCAAGCCAATTGTTATTCCTTTATATTGTCGTTGATACAATCAAAGGCGGAACAGGCGAAAAAGTAACTGATGAAGTGTGGGAAGATGCGCATAAGCACGGCTTAGAGTGGACACTACCCTCACCAGTTCCTTATCATACCTTTTCTACACCACCTACCGTGATTCCTTGTGATCACGATTAGGTCATAGATTATAGTATAGAGGCGTTACTGTGAACGTAACGCCTTTGTGATGAACTGACGAGTAGTCAAATGACCATCAAACAAAAGAATATTTTAACGGCAATTGTGCTTATTGCGATTGCAACAACAATTTATGTTATGGCTGTTATCCAAGCGTTGTCACGATGAACGAGGATGTTGCGGTAAAAAATAAGCGATTAGTGCGTAATTTAGCCATTGTCGCTATTGCTATGTTTGGTTTTGGGTATGCGTTAGTACCGCTTTATGATGTTTTATGTGAGTGGAAATGGATTGAGCGAGATCGCCCTGATGCGATTAAAGCGATACCAGAAACGGCTTACGAAATAGATAAAGAGCGTGAAGTGAATGTGGAGTTTATGACCACGTTAAATGAGTCTACGCCCATGATTTTTGGCGCTGAAATGACGCAGTTAAAAGTGCATCCAGGTGAGTATCACACGGTTAATTTTTATGCAGAAAATAAAACAGCAGCGCCAATGGTCGCGAGAGCGATTCCAAGTTTTTCGCCGGCACTAACAAGTACTTATTTTGAAAAAGTCGAGTGTTTTTGTTTTTCTGAGCAGACTTTTGCACCGCATGAAAGAAAAGTCATGCCAATGCGTTTTGTGCTAAATCCTGCACTACCGCATGAATATAAAACGATTACATTGTCGTACACTTTTTTTGATAACACGCAAACAGCTATAAAAAAATAACAAGGGGAAGTTTATGTCAACAAATAACGCTTATTATATTCCGCATAAAGCGACATGGCCCGTTATGGCTACGGCGGGTTTGCTAACCACACTTGCGGGATTTGCGAATTATTTAAACGGTTCATCAATTGGTTCGCCATTGATGATGCTCGGTTTTGCAATTTTCATTGTCATGGTAGCGGGTTGGTTTACGCTTCAGGCAACGGAAAGCGAATCGGGTATGTATAACCATGGTGTGGGCGTTTCATATCGTATGGGAATGATGTGGTTCATCTTTTCTGAGGTTATGTTCTTTGCCGTATTTTTCGGTACATTATGGTACACACGTAATTTGTCAGTGCCTTGGCTTGGTGGAGAAGGCGCTAAAGTAGCAACAAAGCTATTGTGGTCTAACTACACGGCAACATGGCCAACCAATGGTCCAGGTAATGTAGGTGGACATTTTGAGCCAATGGGTGCATTTGGTTTACCTTTTGTTAACACATTATTGTTGCTTAGTAGTGGTGTGACATGTACTTGGGCACACCATGGTTTACTTGCAAAGAAACGTGATCAGTTAATCAAAGGTCTTATTGCAACTGTGGGTTTAGGCTTTTTGTTCGTTCTTTGTCAAGCATTTGAATATCACGAAGCTTACACCGAAATGGGGTTGACTTTAGGATCGGGTATTTATGGCTCAACCTTTTTTATGTTAACTGGTTTTCATGGTTTCCACGTTTGTGTGGGCGCGATTATTTTAAGTGTTGTTTTGTTCCGTAGCGCAAAAGGGCATTTTACGCCTGAAAATCATTTTGCATTTGAAGCGGCTGCATGGTATTGGCACTTTGTCGATGTGGTGTGGTTGGGTTTATTTGTTTTTGTTTACTTAATGTAAACACACAATGAAATTGAAAAAAAGCGTGGTCGTTTTTAGACCACGCTTTTTTTTTGTCAAGGCAAGTTAATTTGAATTTGGTGCTGGCAACGTCGTCTGCGTCGCATTAGAAGATTGAATTTTCGCGCCTAAGCCGTGCGGTTCAATCCAACCGTTTGCCACAGCAATAAAAATAAAAATGAATAATGCAATAGACAAACCAATACGAAACGTTAGCGCATTGAGTGTCTTCTGCGAATTCGCTTGGTCTTTGTGTTTGACGATATTAAACAATGCAGAAGCTAAACTGAGCAAAATTAACAAAAAAGCAAAAATGACAACTATTTTAATTAACATAAGTTTTTTATTTTTGTAAAAAGAAACGTGTATTTTGATGATTTTGGTGCAGTAATACAAATTTAATGGAGAAAATTTGGATGAATATAAAATTAGGCTGGACTTTGGCATATTTAGGTATATTTACGGTGTTGCTTAGTCTTGGGGTGTGGCAAGTTCATCGTGCAGATGAAAAGCAAGCTTACTTAGATCTGCAAGCGCAGCGAATCAATCAACATATTGATTTAATGAATTCTCAACCAGTTGAAAATATTATTCAAATACGCTACAAACAAGCCACTATTACAGGAACGTATGACGTAGCACACCAATTTTTACTCGATAATCAAATTCAAGACAGTAAAGTGGGCTATTTTGTATTAACACCATTTAAATTAAAAAATACAAACAAAGCCATTTTAGTTAATCGTGGTTGGATTCCGTTAATCGAACCGCGTACAACGTTGCCTGATGTTAGTTTGCAATCTCAGCACAGTGAAATAACATTGACCGGGCGTGTCAATGCTTTTCCTCGTGTTGGAATCAAACTTGATGGGGCGACGCAACCGACACAAACGCAACCTGCGATTGTTCAAGTAGTCGATAATATCGTCTTGTCTAAGCAATTGGGATATGATTTATTGGATTTTCAACTTGAATTAAGTCCTGATAGTGCTGATGGATATAAACGAGATTGGAACATTGTCATTCCCATTCCCCCTGAAAAACATTTGGCTTATGCGCTACAATGGTTTGGTTTAGCACTGGTGTTAACTGTAATGTTTATTAAAATGGCTTTAAAAAAATGATCACCCAACAACAAAAAAGAAATAGACGACTGATAATTGGTATTTTTGCCATGTCAATTATCCCTTTTAGTATTGCATGGTATTTAGCAAGGCATCCGGATTTATTAACGCGAGCGCCAACGAATCATGGTGAACTAATTACCCCTATTATCACCACCGAGCAAGGTGATTTTGAAGGATTTGATGAATTTTCCAAAAGCAATCTTCAAGAACTTTCTGCTCACTGGCTTATTGTTAATGTGATTGCGCATACAAATTGCACTGAAGATTGTCTTAATGCTATACATAAAAGTCGACAATTACGGTTAATGTTAAATAAAGAGTTAGTCCGTACAAGACGTGCTGTATTGGTATTGGATAAGGGTATTTCTCAAGAGAATGCCGCAACGTGGTGGAAAGAAGACAGTGATTTGCTGCGTTTAAAACCAAGTGAGGGCGTTATTGAAAAATTAAATGCGTTGTATAATGAGGGAATACCCGAAGGTGTATTATTGCTTATTGATCCACTTGGAAACATAATGATGCGCTATGGACCGGATTTCAATCCTTATGATGCTAAAAGCGATTTGATGCACCTTTTAAAAATTTCACAAATTGGTTAGTAAAAAATGTTTAGAAAAATAGCTGGTTTGAGCGCTGTTCTCGTTTTTGTTTCCCTTATTATTGAAACGGGTATTCGTTTATCACCCATCGATTTAGGCGATTTGACTGTTGTCCATCGATTAATGGCGCAAACGATGCCCATTTTCGTCACCAGTGCATTATTTTTAGGTAGCACAATTTTTGCCTTGTTGTTTGCACTTTATTTGCGATTGGATAATCGCGTTGTTTTAGTCAAGCATCCGCAAAGTCGTTTATTTGTTAGCCTTGCTTTATTTGTACTTTTAATTCAACTTTTTTTAGGTGACTGGGTAGCGGCAAATCATGCTGCGCTTGCTTGCCGTGGTTTTCCTCAATGTAACGGCGCATGGTTACCTGCGTTAAATTATGATGGTGCTTTAAACTTATTTTATGGCGTGCAAAATCATTATAGCGGTACCGTTGCTTATGATGCGCAAATCACATTGGCGTGGTTGCACCGCGTCGTGGCATTGGTATGTTTTATCGTGTTGAGTGGTGTTATTTTTCAAGCAACGTCAGCATCATCTCATACTATGCGCAAAGCAGGCGTATCGCTGAGTAGCTTATTATTTTTGCAAATTAGTTTGAGTATTCTAACGATTAAATTTAATTTGCCTTGGTGGATGGCTATTGTTCATAGTGTATTGGCAACATTGCTTATTTTGCCATTGATTGCTATCCATTTTTATAGCAAATATGACTTTCCGACGTCAAATTTACAGACGGTTACAGAAGATACTGACTCGCCAGCGGTTAGCCAATTCGTTGTTCATGAAACAGATTCCCTTTATGGACGTTTAAAATCGCAGTTACAGCGCACACGCAATGGATTGGGGAGGATATTATCCAAATCAAGTAGTGAAAATTTATTAGCGGATCTTGAAGCGAATTTGTTGATGGCTGATGTGGGGGTTGAGGCTAGTGCGGCAATTATTGCGCGTTTATCTGAGCAATTAAGTCGTGCTGAATTAAACGATAGTGCCATACTAGAGCGTGCTTTGAAAGAGGCTTTACTTGATATTTTAACGCCTTGTAATAGTCATTTAACGATTCCAAAACAAGATAAACCATTTGTTATTTTAGTTGTTGGTGTCAATGGTGCGGGTAAAACCACAACAATTGGTAAATTGGCGAATCGTTTAAAATCACAAGGACACAGCGTGATGCTTGCAGCTGGTGATACATTTAGGGCGGCGGCTGTCGAGCAACTTCAAACATGGGGTGAGCGCAATCAAATTCATGTTGTGGCGCAGCATACGGGAGCCGATTCTGCATCTGTTATCTATGATGCAATTCAATCCGCTCAAGCAAAAAATATCGATGTATTAATTGCTGATACAGCCGGTCGATTGCAAACGAAGTCCAATTTGATGGAAGAACTTAAAAAGGTGAAGCGTATCATGGCGAAACTAGATGATACCGCGCCACATGAAGTGTTGCTTGTACTCGATGCAGGTACTGGGCAAAACGCCATCTCACAAACCAAACTGTTTAATGAAGCTGTGTCATTAACGGGTTTAACTTTGACAAAATTGGATGGTACAGCAAAAGGGGGTGTCATTTTTGCGCTAGCAAAACAATTTGGCATTCCAATTCGTTTTATTGGTATTGGTGAGGGTATTGAGGATCTGCAAGACTTTGATGCAGAAAACTTTGTTAATGCCTTATTTATTAAAGACTAAACATTATGTTGGAATTTGACAGTGTAAGTATGCGTTACCTTGAAGTAGGTGATGTACTGCGCAACGTGAGCTTTCGTTTATCAAAGGGCGAAATTGCTTTCTTAACAGGGCATTCTGGGGCAGGTAAGAGTACGTTGTTTAAATTGATCGCTATGATTGAGAGAGGAAATCGTGGGAAAATTATTTTTAACAAAAAAGATTTAAGCCAGATACGCGCGAGCCAAATTCCTTACATACGTCGTGAAATGGGGTTAATTTTCCAAGACTATAAATTGCTCAATGATCGCACCGTATTTGATAATGTCGCACTACCTTTGGTGATTATGGGTTATACGTCTAAAGAAATTAATGGTCTTGTGCGTGCTGCATTGAGTAAAGTTGGGTTACTTGGAAAAGAAAGAAAATTACCTTTAACCTTATCTGGTGGTGAACAGCAGCGCGTGGGTATTGCTCGCGCGGTGGTACATAAACCATTAATTATTTTAGCCGATGAGCCAACGGGAAATTTAGACCCAGAGTTGTCTGCGGAAATTATGCATTTATTTGAACAATTTCAAAGCGTTGGTGTGACGGTATTAATTGCAACGCATGATATTTCACTCATTTCGACACTTAATCATCGTGTATTAAGACTAGATCATGGCAGTTTGGTTTCAGGGGGAAAATTGACGAACTAAATACAGTATTTTTTCATCTCTCACATTTAAAAAATGTTATTCATTGAGTCAGTAAAATTATGAAGCAAAAGCACAAACCTAGACATAATCATAACAGCATTCTTGAGGCAAAAAGAAACACGAAACAAACCTCAAAAACGGGTGGAACACTTGCCGATAAGATGGTTGCTTATCGAGATCAACATGCTCAAGCATTGTTTTCTAGTTTGGGACGATTGGTTGCATCACGGTTGAACGCACTACTCACGGTTATCGTGTTATCAATTTCTATTTCGCTGGCGTGCGGTTTTTATTTGCTGATTATGAATACAAAGCAACTGACAGTTGACCTCGAAAGTAGTAATCAAATTTCGCTTTTCTTGCATGATGAAGTGTCACTTGCAAGCGCTAATCGCCTTGCTAATGGTATTAAGTTAGATCCTAGTGTTCAAGCGGTGAAAGTGATTACTAAAGAGCAAGCACTCAAAGAATTTGAAGATTTCAGCGGGTTTGGCGACGCTGTGCGTGCGTTAGAAAAAAATCCATTACCCATTGTACTTCAAGTGATTCCTAAAAATTCTTTAGAGGAAGGTCAAAATATTGAAACATTGGTGGAAAACTTTAAGCAAGCGGCTGAAGTGGATTTTGCGCAATTAGATTTACATTGGGTGAAACGTTTGCAAACGATGATTGAAGTATCTCAATGCGCCATGGTTTTGATGGGGATTTTATTAAGTTTAGCGGTGTTAGTAATTACCGGCAATACGATTCGTCTTGAGTTTCATACGCGTCGAGATGAAATTATCATTGCTAAACTTGTTGGCGCTACTAACAGTTTTGTTCAGCGTCCATTTTTATACAGTGGTTTTTGGATTGGTTTTTTTTCAGGTATCAATGCTTGGTTTATCGTCACTATTATGATGTTGATTCTAAAGCAATCGGTTGAAAAACTTTCCATGCTCTATAATAGTAGTTTTCATTTATTATTCATGGGTTTTTTTGAAACGCTTGCATTGATTTTTGTTTCATCTTTACTGGGCATCGCGGGTTCTTGGGTTGTTGTACAACTACAGCTACAACAACTCAAGGGATAAAATAGTTATTTTTCGGCTGCTAGCGTTTCAAAACGATAAGTCCCTTTATTATTTTCACCTAAACATTGTGCAAGCCATGGTAGCGCTATTTGCATGGTTTTCGCTAAGTTCCAAGGCGGATTAATTACAATCATGCCACTTGCTGTCATGCCTCGCTTTGATTCATCTAAAGCAATACCGAGTTCAAATAATTGTATATTGGGTATCTCTGTTTTTATTAAGGCTTTCTCTAGGGCGTTATTGCGTTCTCTGTCGATGACAGGATACCAAAGTAGATATGTTCCTGTAGAAAATCGTTTGTGCATTTGCGCAAGTGTTTTGATTACTTGATCATAATCACTTTTTATTTCGTACGAGGGATCGATTAATACCAATCCTCTGCGCTCTAGGGGAGGGAGTAGTTTCAAACTTTCTTTTAATCCATCGGCATGATGAATAGCGATTCGTTTATCATGCTTCATATTGAGTTTTAATGCCGCTATTTCAGTTGAGTGTAATTCAAATAAATGCAACTTATCTTGAGGTCGTAGAAGTTGTTTGATAAGCAATGGCGAGCCAGCATAACGATTGAAATGCCCCTGTGAGTTGAAACGTTTTTGCATGGCAACATAATTGGCGATACAAAGAGGCAAATCGTCACGCTGCCATAATCGATTAATTCCACTCTCAAATTCACGATTCTTTAAGGCATAATCGCCATCTAATTCGTATTTTCCACCCCCTGCATGTGTATCAATGATGCAGAATGCTTTATCTTTTTGTGTTAAATAGGTGATGATTTCGAGTAATACAACGTGCTTTAAAACATCAGCGAAATTTCCAGCATGAAAGGCATGACGATAACTTAACATGATATTTATTGGGTAATAGTAACGAGCCAACCCGTTTCTACATTACATTTTTCATTTTTTGCAACAGATTTAATATTGATGCGTGCTGTTGTGTCACGCAATTCAGCAGGTAATTTACCTACAACATGAAAAAAATCACCTTTAGGCTCGATTGAGAGGGGAATCATTTGCGATTTTATGGTTACTTCAATTTGTTCAGGTTTTTGTATATTAAACGCGAGAAATGAAAATTCAGATTCAGGCGACACAGTGGCTAGATGTTCAGGTTCAAATTTGGAAAACTGCGCTTTCACGCACGCCATGCCACTGCTTGAACCACTCATGCCGGTGTGCATACTGTGATCAATAGCGTAACTATTGGTCGCTATTAACAGTGTGATTACTCCAATCGCTTGCCATGTTACTCTTTTCATGTTTTATTCCTTATTTATTTTTATTGTATAAAGGGAGTGACCTAGAATTTCGATGAAATTTGCGCTTTAGTATAGAAGTAAATATGACGAGACGCGAGTTTACAGGGGAGTTAATGCGTAGTTAAATGGTAATAAGTTGTTTTTCAAAGGTTTCCAATCGCGCAGGTGTTCCAATGTCCATCCAAAATCCTCCAAAATATTCTCCTGTCACGCGATTAGTTAACATCGCTTGCCGTAAAATAGGCGCGAGTTTTGTACTATTTGCAGGTGCTTTTCGAAAAAGTTCAGGAGAGTAAAGACCGATGCCGCTGAACGTGAAGCAATTAATGTCACTTGAGGAGAGCGTGTGATTTGTATTTAAATGAAAATCGCCTTGCGGGTGATGTGAGGGATTAGGCACTAAAACAAGATGCGCCAAATCAATGGGTTTTTCATGCAGTGTGTGAAAAGGAAAATCCGTTGCAATATCGGCATTGACGACTAAAAATGGTGCTTCGCCAAGTAAAGGAAGCGCATGAATAATGCCTCCCGCTGTTTCAAGACCTTGGTTGCCTTCCGGTGAGTAGCGAATGCTTGCACCAAATTGTGAGCCATCACCTAGCGTATCTTCGATTTGCTGACCTAAGTAAGCGTGATTGATAACAATGTCGGTTATTTTTGCAGACACTAAGCGCTCAATTAGGCGTTCAATGAGCGATTTTCCCGCCGCAAGTAAAAGCGGTTTGGGGGTGTTTTTTGTCAGCGGCATCATTCGCTCACCACGTCCTGCTGCTAAAATCATCGCCTGCATAAAATTAGCCAATCTTGAAGTAATCAACGGCATTGGCGAGCGCAATTGCTTGATCTTTCAAGCTAATAGCAGTGGCGGCGGATTGTTTAACAAGCGCTGCGTTTTGTTGTGTCATTTCTTCCATTTCTAAAATAGCACTATTCGCTTGTCCAATGCCTGTACTTTGTTCATCAGAAGCAATCGAAATATCGCCAATCATCTGTGTGACAGTGCGAATAGAGGTAACGATTTCTTCCATTGTATGCCCCGCATCAAGCACTAGCTTGCTGCCATCCTCAATTCGCTCAACAGAATCGTTAATTAATAACTTAATTTCACCTGCAGCTGTTGCGGCGCGTTGAGCTAAACTGCGCACCTCACTTGCCACGACAGCAAAGCCTCGCCCTTGTTCACCTGCACGCGCAGCTTCCACGGCAGCATTTAAGGCTAAAATATTGGTTTGAAAGGAAATGCTGTCAATAACAGAAATAATATCAACCACTTTGCGTGATGATTCATGAATTTCCTGCATGGTATCAACAACACGTGTAATAACTTTGACACCTTTAGTGGCAATATCAGATGTATTCACTACAAATTTATTCGCTTAATTGGCATTTTCGGTATTGGCTTGTACGGTTGAATTTAATTCGTGCATACTTGACGCTGTTTGTTCTAATGCCCCCGCTTGTGATGTGGTGCGATTTGATAAGTCGTGATTACTTGCTGCAATTTCTTTTGAGCTTAAACTGAGGCTATCGGTAATAGTTTTAATTAATTCTACAATTTCAGTTAATTTTTGTACGGTGTTATTGGCATTGTTTTTAATATGTTCAAAATCACCTGTATACTGCGTCGTGATTTTTTTATTTAAATTACCCTGTGCAAGTGCATTAAAGACATCGGCAATATCACCGTAACTTTTTTCACACGTTTCGAGAAGAACATTGAGTCCTTCCGCAAGATCTTTAAAAAAACCGCCTTTTGCGTCAATTCTCACGCGATTTCTAAAATTTCCACTAATGGCGTCTTCAACAATTTTTGAAATTTGATCTTCCATCACGGATTCAACAGTAATATTCTTCCATTGCGTGGCGCGACCTACATAATTATTGTGCTCGTCGTAAACGGAAATAACAGTTAAACGTAATCTTTTGCCCCCCAAATTAATATACATAATTTTAGGTGCTCTCGATTGCTCACTGAATGTAATTTGATCTTCTTGTGTTTCTAAATAACTCGAAATTCGCTGACCAAACATCCCTTCTACCGAAAAATTCGGAATGCGCTTTGACAACTCATCACTCATTTCCGTCCACAGCATTTTAGCCGCGACATTCATATAAACCAATTCTCGCTGACTATTAGCCAATGTGACGGGCATTCTCACTTCATCAAGGGCTTGTTTAATGCGGAGCATCTCCCTTGCTGTTCGCTGATCTTCTGCGGCTTCAAAACCAAATTTAATCCCTATCATCTTAATCCCTTGCATAATACTGCCAAGTTCATTTTTAGAGAATTCGTTAATGGTAATATAGTTCCCTTCAGATACTTGATTGAGCATTTGCGTTGCGCGTTTGATTGGACGCAAAATACTCAGTAATGTGAGGATTGACCAAACCAAATAAAGCAGCACAGCTACGACGCCAAATATCACAATGTTATGATGAAATTGCACCATCACATGCGTTGAAAGTAATTGATTTTCGCTAATGTGTTTATCTATTTGTTGCTGATGAAAACCCACTAATTCATCAATATTGTGAACAAATTCGTCGTCGGCATTTTTCACCATATTGTCGACCACAAGCATACTGTGAATATTGTCAGTTTGATAGAGTTTAAGTGCCTCGTGATATTTTTCCATTAAATCATGGTGGTTTTTTAGAGCAGAATCTGTCAAATCTAAAATTTCTTTTTCTGGCATATCACGCATTAAAGTCGTTAATGTGAGGAGATCATGCGTAATTTTTTGTCCACTTTCATTAAAATCGTTAACGGATTTGACAAACATCGCGGAATCTTGACCGCGTAATAAGGCATTTTTAAACAGTTGAACTTGATGTTCGTACTCCACCTCAATTGTTCGTGATAAATTGACACCTTTAGCGTGTATTTCCACGTTTTGCATATTTTCTTGAGAAAACGATTGAAGGTTTGTCAATACATAATTACTGTAACCTGCAATACTTGCAAAGAAAATCAAAGAGGTTAAAACTAATACGCTTAATTTTGTTTTGATTGACGTATGGTTAAATTGTCGGACAAAAAATTGACGCACACTCGGTACAATAATTTCACCACCATCAAATTGGATGCGGCTTTTGCCGCTTTTGATTTCTTGATACAACGCGCTTGCTTGGGAAATTTCTTCCGCTGATGCTTTTGAGCGAACCGATAAATAACCGACAATTTTCCCCTGTTCAAAAACAGGCATAATATTGGCACGAACCCAATAAAAGCCCCCATTTTTGATATTATTTTTGATAATGCCTGTCCAAGAACGACCTGATGGCAATGTTTTCCATAAATCTGCAAAGACAGCTTGTGGCATATCAGGATGACGCAAAATACTGTGGGGTGAATTGAGTAATTCACTTCTTGAATAACCACCAATGCGAACTAAATCGTCATTTGCGTAGGTAATGATGCCTTTTAAATCTGTTTTTGAAACGATCAAATCCGTATCGGTAAGGACATATTCTTGATTCGTAAGCATGTTAATTCACAGTTAAGAGTTAAAATCTATAAAATTACAACTGATTGTCATAAACAAATTTAAGTTGATGTTCACGTGAACACGCTATAAATTTAATATAACCATATAATTAGTTTTTGCGTTCTATTATCGGTACCACAGCGTTTTTTTGTAATGACATCTCACTATATAACACATAAGGGAAGTAGCGTTTATGAATTATTTGCAGCGTCCAGTCGTTATTTCATTTTCAGGGCATGACCCTTGCGGTGGCGCGGGTATTCAAGCCGATATTGAAACGATTGTAAGCCATCAGTGTCATGCAGCCAGCGTCATTACCTGTTTAACGATGCAGAATACGTTAAATGTAGCAAAAATAATGCCTCAAAAATCAGAAGATATTGTGCAGCAAGCCGATCTTTTATTGTGCGATATGCCTGTCCATGCGTTTAAAATTGGGTTAATCGGGCATGTGCAGGTTGTGCACGCTGTTTATGAAATTATACAAAAATATCCGCTTGTACCCGTTATTTTAGATCCTGTACTGGCTGCTGGTGGAGGTAAAGAGTTAGCAGATACCGCGTTAATTGAGGCTATTCGCACGCTATTGTTGCCACTAACAACGGTTTTAACGCCCAATGTTCAAGAAGCAAGACGCTTGACAGAATGCAATGATATCAAAATGTGTGGGGAGCGTTTATTGAATTTGGGATGCGATTACGTTTTGGTGACAGGTGGCGATGAAAAGACGGAAAGCGTGGTCAATCACTTGTTTTATGCTAATCATAGTGAAAAGTATACATGGGCACGACTGCCGCTACACTATCATGGCTCAGGCTGTACATTAGCGTCAAGTATTGCCTGTTTATTAGCATTGGGCGTTGAGCCTGTCTTGGCAATTAATGACGCGCAAGAATATACATGGCATAGTTTGCAACGTGCGTATCAATCAGGCGGCGGGCAAGCCAATCCAAATCGATTATTTTGGAGGTAGTCTGTTATGTTACCAATGCCTAAACGTGGATTGTATGCGATTACACATACAGAAAATCAAACAATTGATGCGGTTTTAGCACAAGTGCATGCTGTGTTGCGAGGCGGTGCTCGCCTTGTGCAATACCGAGATAAAAATCCAATTGATGCGCCTCTGCTGGCAAAAAAATTGGTGCAACTTTGTCATCGCTATGATGTTCCGTTGTTAATTAATGATAACGTTGAATTGGCTTTGCTGGTGGGCGCAGATGGCGTTCATTTAGGAAAAAGTGATGGAAGTATCGTAGAAGCACGAGTGCGTTTAGGTGAAAGCGCGATTATTGGCGTGTCTTGCTATAATGATCTAAAACGCGCTGTTGATGCTCAAGCCCAAGGTGCAAATTACGTGGCTTTTGGCAGGTTTTTTGCTTCAAACTCTAAGCCACTTGCCGCTCCGGCAGATGTAGAGATATTGACAAAAGCCAAGAAACAGATAACGCTTCCAATCGTTGCGATTGGCGGAATCGTAGTTGAAAACGGGTATGATTTGCTTAGTGCCGGTGCAGATTTATTGGCAGTTATTGGTGGATTAATGACGAGCGAGCCAGAAGTTACCGCTTGCTGCTATGCTAATTTATTTACATTAGATACCGCGTGAAGGACTTTTCTCAAGTGGATATTGCGTACAGAGCGTTGTGTTAATTCGAACGTTGTTTATTTTATTTATCTTTTCTTTGGATTTTTTTTATGACAGAAAAAAACGCTAATCTACTACAAAGCGTTCAGATTCCAGCAACATCAACGCACAAATATTCGATTATTTGGCTACATGGATTGGGCGCAGATGGGCATGATTTTGAGGGGATTGTGCCAGAATTAAATTTAATTGATTCATCGAGTATCCGCTTTATTTTTCCGCATGCCCCTATGCAATCGATTACGGTGAATCGAGGCATGGAAATGCGTGCTTGGTATGATATTTTGAGCATAGATGAATTGCAACGCGAGGTCGATGAGGTAGGTATTGCGCGTTCTGCACACTACATTGAGCAATTAATCCAAAGAGAAATCGATAGAGGCATTTCATCTAAAAATATTCTGCTTGTTGGTTTTTCGCAAGGGGGCGTTTTGGCGCTACACACGGCTCTACGTTATCGAGAACCCCTAGCAGGGGTTATTGCATTATCGGCTTATTTGCCAACGCTTGAGAGTTTAAAAACGCAACGTGCGCCAGCTAATGATCATACGCCTATTTTTATGGCTCATGGCATTATTGATTCAGTGGTCGCGGTCGAAGTGGGAAAGGCGGCGTATGATGGCTTGAAAGCGTTAGGTTATCCGATTGAGTGGCATGATTATGTAATGGAGCATAGTTTATGTGTGGAAGAAATTGAGCAAATTGCGTTGTTTATTAATACGGTCTTTAAATGAATCAAGCGGCACGTTTATTTACAGTCAAAGACTTAAGTGTTAAGTTCAATAATACTAGTGTCGTTGATGCGATTAGCTTTGATATTTGTCGAGGAGAAACGTTTGCTTTAGTGGGCGAGTCCGGTTCGGGGAAATCCATGACAGCGCTGGCCGCACTTAATATTTTGCCGCATAACGCAACTGTTGATTGCGCTATTATGGCGCTACAAAACGACAATTTAGCGCATTTTTCAGAAGAAGAATGGTGCAAGGTTCGAGGGCGGCGTATTGCAATTATCTTTCAAGATCCGATTGCATCGCTCAATCCAGTGATGAAAATTGGGGCGCAAATTGCTGAAGTGATTACATTGCATTTTGATTTGCCTAAAAAAATAATTAATCAACGCGTGGTTGAATTGCTTGAGCAAGTTGAACTGCCTCATGCGGCAAAGCGTGTTAATGATTATCCGCATCAGTTATCAGGTGGGCAGCGTCAGCGAGTGATGATTGCCATGGCACTTGCCGGTCAGCCTGATTTGCTGATTGCTGATGAGCCGACAACGGCGTTAGATGTGACGATTCAAGCACAAATTTTAGCGCTCCTAAAAACCATTCAGCAAAAAACGGGGATGGCGCTTTGGCTCATTAGCCATGATTTAGCCCTCGTTGCGAGCATCGCACAACGTGTCGCGGTGATGCAAAAGGGTAAAATTGTCGAAGTAGGGCAAGCACAAGCGCTTTTTAATCAGCCTACGCATGCGTATACTCAAAAATTAATTGCGGCTTTACCATCGATGAAAAATTGTGAAACTCGAGCGATTAAGCCAGAAACAAGTGCTTTTCTTGATGTGCGAAATTTTTCCTGCTTTTACCCTATTCGTAAAGGTATTTTTAAGCGCGTGGTTGATCAAGTTCGCGCGGTAGATGGGGTGAGTTTTACGTTGCAACGTGGAAAAACATTGGCATTGGTTGGCGAATCAGGCTGTGGAAAAACGACATTAGGGAAAGCATTACTGCATTTAATTCCGTTCAATAGTGGCGAAGTCTTTTTAGATGGCATTGCTTTTCATCATTTGACAGGTGAATCCCTGCGAAAAGAACGCGCTGCCATGCAAATTATTTTTCAAGATCCTTTTTCATCCATGAATCCGCGTTTATTGGTGGGTGATATTATTGCCGAAGGCTTAAGTGCGCTACGTCCCGAGATGTCGTCAAGTGAGCGCGAAGCGCGTGTGCGTAGATTATTGCAACGCGTCGAATTACCTAAAAATGCGATGTATCGCTATCCACATGAATTCTCTGGTGGTCAGCGTCAACGTATTTGTATTGCTCGCGCCCTTGCCGTTGAACCAAAAGTTATTATTTGTGATGAACCGACAAGTGCTTTAGATGTGTCCGTGCAATCACAAATTATCCAATTGCTCAAAGCACTTCAAAAAGAGCAGGGGATGAGTTATTTATTTATCACACACGATTTAGCGGTTGTGTCGGAAATTGCCGATGACGTTGCCGTCATGTATCGAGGTCAAATTGTGGAGCAGGGTGCGGTTGCGCAGATACTCACGCAACCTCAACACGCCTATACGCAGAAATTGATTGCTGCTGTTCCTTGCGCCGTAGATTAAGCGGTAATACGACCAATGGCTGTCTTTGCCAAAGGCGATAAACCTTCACCATTATGTTGAGTAAGATGGTCAATAATGGCTTTACGCATTCGTACATCCCACGATTTTGCAATATGATTTCTCACGCCTTCGGCTGCAATTTCTTTGTCTGGATCAGCGTTAAAAAAATTGCTGATGTCATTTGCCATTCTTATTAATGTATTAATATTTGAACTCATAATTGTCTACTCTGTAAATCGTTGTGGATGACTGTATATAACGCACGAAGACTCTCGCGCGAAGCCGATTAATGTTAACCCAGACTCTTGAGCTAATCGAATAGCGAGTGCGGTGGGTGCTGAAATAGCCACTAAAATCGACACGCCAACAGCCGTTGCTTTTTGCACCATTTCGTAACTTGCACGACTCGTCGTTATCATAAATCCATTGCTAAAATCAGTATGTCGTTTAAGTAACGCGCCAATCAGTTTGTCTAGCGCATTATGCCGCCCAACATCTTCACGCAACTCAACCAACCCATCATTTAACGTCACCCACGTAACGGCATGAATAGCACCTGTTAATTGATTTAGTTGCTGTTGCTGAGGCAAAGCACGCAACGCATTGGTTAATTGCATCGCAGTCACTTTTAAATCACTCGTGACTGAACGTGCCGGTTTGATGGCTTGTTTTAATGTTGTTGAACCACATAATCCACATCCCGTACGTCCTGTTAAATTGCGTCCTTTACTGGCTAAATGTTGAAAGCATTCATCAGAAATCTTAAGTTGCACTTCAATGCCATTTGCGCGTTGATATATCTTGACGGACTGTAGTTCTGATGCTTGAGAAATAATGCCCTCGGTCAAACTAAATCCAAGGGCAAAGTCGTCCAAATTTGTCGGTGTTGCAAGCATGACGACATGAGAAACACCGTTGTACATTAAAACAACGGGAACTTCTTCCGCCACAAAATCGTCAACGTGTGACGCAACACCACATTGCCAGCGATTGATTGAAACGGATTGGTAACTCGACCAACCCAGTTCCAAAATCGACGACAATAATGCTTCGTTAGGCATTTGACGCTTGTGCTAGCAAATCAAGTTGGTTGTCAGTAAAGGCGCGATATCCTTCTTGCCACTCCGAATGTTGCATAACTTTGGTGATTTGCACCGCAGTGACTTTATATTCAGGGCAGTTTGTTGCCCAATCACTATTTTCAGTGGTAATCACATTCGCACCGGATTCGGGGTGATGGAATGTGGTATAAACTACGCCCGGTTGCACTCGCTCTGTAATTAGCGCGTGCATCACTGTTTCACCAACACGGCTTTTAATACTGACTTTATCGTGATTGTTAATACCACGATCCTCCGCATCATGCGGATGAATTTCTAAAACATCCTCTAGATGCCATGCCACGTTATTGGTACGGCGAGTTTGTGCACCCACATTGTAGTGCGCCAAAATGCGACCTGTTGTTAAAATCAACGGGAACATAGGAGTTACTTTTTCGGCAGTAGGGACATATTCAGTTAACATAAATAACCCTTTGCCATCATCACGCATAAACTCTTGCGTGTGCATAACCGGTGTTCCTTCTGGTGTATTCTCATCACAAGGCCATTGAATACTGGTGAGTTCGTCAATTTTTGCATAGCTCACGCCATGGAAAGTTGGAATTAAGCTGGCAATCTCATCCATAATTTCAGATGGGTGGCTATAATTCATTGGGTAGCCAAGGGCATTGGATAGCATTTGGGTCACTTCCCAATCAGCATAGCCGGCAAGCGGACGCATCACTTTGCGTACAGGTGAAATGCGACGCTCTGCATTGGTGAAAGTACCATCTTTTTCCAAGAATGACGCACCAGGTAAGAAAACGTGCGCAAATTTTGCGGTTTCATTTAAAAAAATGTCTTGTACGATAACGCATTCCATAGCGCGTAATGCGGCATGAACATGGATAATATTGGGATCAGACTGCGCAATATCCTCACCTTCAATGTACATACCTTTGTAGGTTCCGTCTAAGGCGGCATCAAACATATTAGGTAGGCGAAGACCGGGATTGGTACTTAGCGTTGTATTCCATACTTTTTCAAATAACGTATGCGTTGCTGGATCAGAAACGTGGCGATAGCCGGGCAATTCATGAGGGAATGAGCCCATGTCGCACGAGCCTTGTACGTTATTTTGCCCGCGTAGTGGATTAACCCCCACGCCTTCACGACCAATATTACCGGTTGCCATGGCTAAGTTTGCAATACCAATCACAGTGGTTGAGCCTTGGCTGTGTTCTGTAACCCCCAAACCGTAATAAAATGCGGCATTGCCACCGGTTGCATATAAACGGGCAGCGGCTCTCATGTCGGCGGCAGGAATGCCTGTAATGGATTCGGTCTGCTCGGGTGAATGGCGTGCATCCGCAATAAATGTTCGCCATTTGTTAAATGACGCCATATCACAACGTGCGCTCACAAAATTTTCATTCACAAAACCTTCCGTTACCACAACGTGAGCGAGTGCGTTAATCACCGCAACATTCGTACTGGGATGCAGTTTTAAGTGATAATCTGATTGAATATGTGGCGACTTAACCAAATCAATGTTGCGTGGATCAATAACAATTAGCTTCGCGCCTTGACGTAAACGCTTTTTCATCATCGAACCAAATACAGGGTGTCCGTCAGTAGGATTTGCTCCCATGACGACAATAACATCTGATTTCATAATGGAATCAAAATCTTGCGTACCAGAAGATTCTCCAAGTGTTTGCTTTAGACCATACCCCGTAGGCGAATGGCAAACACGAGCACAGGTATCAACGTTATTGTTACCAAAAGCAGCGCGAATTAATTTTTGTACTAAATAAGCTTCCTCATTCGTACAACGTGATGATGTTGCACCACCGACTGAATCTTTGCCATATTTAGCTTGAATACGTTTCATTTCTGACGCCGCATGATTAATGGCTTCTTCCCAGCTAACTTCTTTCCATGGATCTTGAATGCTAGCACGAATCATGGGTTTGGTAATGCGGTCTTTATGCGTAGCATAACCAAATGCAAAACGTCCTTTTACGCATGAATGACCGTGATTGGCTTTGCCATCTTTGTGTGGCACCATTCGAATCACTTGCTCACCCTTCATTTCCGCGCGGAAAGAACAGCCAACACCGCAATAGGCGCATGTTGTGATAATAGCGTGTTCGGGTTGACCATTGTCGATAACATTATTTTCCATCAATGTGGCTGTAGGGCACGCTTGAACGCACGCACCACAGGAAACGCACTCAGAACTTAAAAAATCTTCGTTTTGCCCAGGCGACACTTTTGAGTCAAAGCCGCGACCATCAATAGTTAATGCAAAAGTGCCTTGCGTTTCTTCACACGCACGAACACAACGCGAACAGACAATACATTTACTCGGATCGAACGTGAAATAAGGGTTTGTCGTATCTTTTGTTGCATTTAAATGCGTGGCAACCGGCTTATAGCGCACTTCACGAAGCCCCACCGCACCTGCCATGTCTTGTAGTTCACAATCTCCGTTAGCGGCGCAAGTTAAGCAGTCAAGCGGGTGATCTGAAATATAAAGTTCCATAACACCGCGACGCACATCAGCCAATTTTTGATTTTGCGTGACGACCTTCATACCCTCCCAAATGGGTGTTGTGCATGATGCAGGCAGACCGCGTCCCCCTTCTACTTGCACGACGCAAAGACGACATGAGCCAAAAGGCTCAACGCTGTCAGTGGCACATAGCTTTGGAATGTCAATACCAATGCTTGCTGCTGCACGCATGACAGACGTACCTGCAGGAGCGGTCACTTTAAAACCGTCAATTTCTAAGTTGACCATGTCGGTAGAGTGACTCACCGGTGTGCCGTAATCTTTATCTTTATCAATGCTCATTTTTAAGTGTCCTCATTATTTTAAGTTGAATGCTACTCAGCGCTAAGGCCAAAATCTTCAGGGAAATGATTTAACGCACTCAATACAGGATAGGGGGTCATGCCACCCAATGCGCACAATGAGCCGTTGAGCATCGTGTCGCATAATGAACGTAGAAGTGGAATATTTTTGTCTAAATCGCGTTTATTGACAATATCGGTCATGACTTCATAACCGCGGGTTGATCCAATACGGCAAGGTGTACATTTTCCGCACGACTCTTCTGCACAGAATTCCATACTGTATTTTGCCATTTCAGCCATATCAACACTGTCATCAAAGGCGACGATGCCACCGTGACCTAAAACAGCCCAAATTTCCGTAAAGGCTTCGTAATCAAGAGGCGTATCAAATTGTGATTCGGGTAAATAAGCACCTAAAGGTCCGCCTACCTGAACAGAGCGAATAGGACGTCCTGTTGCGCTACCGCCACCAAAATCGTAAAGTATTTCGCGTAACGTAACGCCAAAAGCCAGCTCAACTAGACCAGGATGTTTTAAATTCCCTGCTAACTGCAGTGGAAGGGTGCCGCGTGAGCGTCCCATGCCAAAATCACGATAAAAATCCCCGCCTTTATCTAAAATAATGGGCACTGAGGCAAGAGAAATAACATTGTTGACAACCGTTGGTTTACCAAATAAACCGCTAATTGCTGGCAGAGGGGGTTTGAAGCGAACAAGACCCCGTTTACCTTCTAAACTTTCCATTAACGAGGTTTCTTCACCGCACACATAAGCACCAGCGCCTTGACGCACTTCTAAGTGGAATGCGCGTCCGCTACCTTGAATATTATCGCCTAAATAGTTTGCGGCATAAGCATTTGCAATCGCTTCATTTAAAATGCCGTAAGCGTGTGGATATTCGATGCGTAAATAGATATAGCCCTGCGTAGCGCCTACTGCAAGACCAGCAATGGTCATACCTTCGATCAATACCAGTGGATCACCTTCCATAATCATACGATCAGAGAATGTGCCCGAGTCGCCCTCATCTGCATTGCAAATGATATATTTTTGCTCTGATGGCGTATTTAATACCGTATTCCATTTGATGCCTGTTGGAAATGCCGCGCCACCCCGTCCACGTAAACCAGAATCACTCACCTGCTTCACCACATCAGCTTGACTCAAGGCGAGCGTATTTTTCAAACCACGATAGCCATCATGGGCGATGTAATCATCAACACTCACTGGGTTTGTAATGCCGACGCGAGCAAATGTTAAGCGTTGTTGTTTTTTAAAATAGGGGAGGTCTTCTGTGATGCCTAGGGAAAGCGCGTGCGAACCCCCGTGCAGAAAATCAGCATCGAATAAACTCGCTACATCATTTTTGTTGACAGCACCAAATGCGATACGACCTTTTTCCGTTGCCACTTCCACCATGGGTTCAAGCCAGTACATACCGCGCGAACCGTTACGCACGAGATTGATTTCAATGCCACGTTTTTGCGCTTCTTGTGCTATGGCGTTAGCAACGCGATCGGCACCTAAAGAGACAGCACTTGAATCGCAAGGTACATAAACAGTGATACTCATACAGACGCTCCTAACTCGGCAATAATTTCATCAAATCCTTCGGGTGACACACGACCATGAATATCGTTGTCGATTTGAATAGCAGGTGAACAGGCGCAATTACCTAAACAGTAAACGGCTTCAAGTGAAAAATGTCCATCGGAGGTGGTTTCATGGTAGTCCACGCCTAATTTTTCTTTTATATGTGTTTCTAATGCACCGCCTTCCATTGCTAAACAGGATTCTGCACGGCAAATACGCACGGTATGTTTACCTGCAGGCGTGTCACGAAAATAATGGTAAAAGCTAATCACACCATGCACTTCTGCGCGTGAAAGATTGAGCGCTGCAGCAATGGTTGGAACGCTTTCAGGGGGTATATAACTCAACGCATTTTGCACCGCATGCAAAATGGGAAGTAATGCGCCTTTTTTATCTTGTAATTCAGTTAAAATGGCTTGAATTGTTGCTTGATTTGATTCTGTCATGTCCACTCGCTGTCAGGCGTCCATTTATGGGGAAAGCCGTCTTTTTACTTATCGGCCATCATTAAAAAATTCGTCGGTTAGAATAGCATAATTATTGGTCTATAAAAATACTATATGTGACATGGATTTGCGATTTTTGCGGCACTGATTGGAATAATTGACCAGAATCGAGTGATTTACAAAAAGTGTTATTTTGAAGTGAAATGGGATAGCGGGATGATTAAGCGGTCTTTTAAGCGGTGACAAGGGTTTCACCGCTTAAAAGTAGAGAGGGTTAATTCCACTTCATAATGGGTACAGTTGAAATAGAGTTTTTAGGCGAACCATCAATGAGCTTATCACTGT
The DNA here is from genome assembly GCA_900299045.1 of Methylococcaceae bacterium. Classification (GTDB taxonomy): domain Bacteria; phylum Pseudomonadota; class Gammaproteobacteria; order Methylococcales; family Methylomonadaceae; genus UBA10906. Next base: position 4,842 of record OMIH01000121.1, on the reverse strand, counting down.
AAACAAGGTAAATGAGAACGTTGCGTTTTTTATCGAAAAAACGGACGACTTGCAACGTTTTGAAAATGAGCGAGCGATTTTCTTTGAAAACGACATCGCCATTTTTCAACTCCGCGATTTTGCTCGTATCAATAGGTCCCATTTGGCGGCAGGCAATCGACGCTTCAGAAGGATCTTCCGCTAAACCGACAGCGCCTTTAATGCCCCCTGTTTTAGCTTTGGAAACGTGACAGGTAACGCCCGCTACATCAGGGTCATCAAACGCTTCGATGACAATTTTACTATTTGGACTCAGCAGTTTAAAAACGGTAGTCACCTCACCAATTTCTTCACTATGCGCTGTTACGTTTAGCCCCATTAAAACAAGAAAGAATACGACAATTTTTTTCATTATTGTGAATCACTATAGATAAGGGGTAATTTGCGTAAACAACGCATTGATGGTGCGTCCAGTGCCGTTCTCGCCAATAGCGTGCATTTTCCATTCACCATTATGACGATACACTTTTGCCATAATTTGTGCCGTATGTGAACCTTGAGAGGTGAGGGTATAGCGGGCGATTTCGCTCTGATTATCCCCATTAAGTAAACGACAATACGCATTGGCAACAGCATCAAATGTTTGACCCGTAAATGAATTTACGGTAAACACTAACGCGGTGATAGTGTCGGGCACTTTTGTTAAATCGACGATAATTTGTTCATCATCGCCCTCTCCCGCGCCTGTGCGATTGTCACCTGTGTGAATAATACTGCCATCTTTACTTCTGAGTTGTCCAAAATACACAGCATCAACGGGGGTTTCACCGGCAAATAAAATACATGACGCATCTAAATCGATATCAACTTCGCTAGATCCACCGCCAAATAATCCACCTAGTAGACCGCCTTTTTTTTCACTTTGCTTGGCGTCCCACCCTAAGCCCATGATAACCTTAGTGAGTGTTGTGCCTGATTCTTTGGCAAGTGAAATTTTTTGCCCTTTTTCGAGATTAATAGCCATTGTGTTTCCTAGACGTTCACACCAAACGATGTCGCAAGTGGAGCCAGTCCCCCTGCAAAACCTTGTCCTACAGCCCGAAATTTCCAGTCACCGCCGTTGCGATAAAGCTCACCGAAAATCATAGCGGTTTCAACGGACGCATCTTCACTTAAATCATAACGGGCAAGTTCTGCGCCACCTTCTTCGTTAACCACGCGAATGTAGGCATTACGCACTTGTCCAAAGTTTTGTTTGCGAATTTCGCCTTCGTGAATGGTCACGCAAAATATCACTTTATCAATGTCGGCAGGAATTTTTGAAAGTTCCACTTTGATGGTTTCATCATCGCCATCCCCCGCACCAGTGGTATTATCACCAGTATGTTGAACAGCACCAGCGGCAACGGTTTTATTGTTGTAAAAACAAAAATCACTGTCGTTGCGTACTTTTCCATCTGCTTTGACTAAAAAAGCATTACTATCTAAATCAAATCCAGCGCCATCGGTTGCACGCGCGTCCCACCCAAGTCCAACGACCAATTTATTGAGGTTGGGGGTTTCTTTGCTTAAATTAACATTACCGCCTTTACTTAATGAAATTGCCATGGTGTACACTCCAAAATTGCTGTTGTTTTAAAAGATAAATGTGATTTTACACAACCACCATTATGTGGACGCTAATGTGAAAAAACAAGGTCAATGCAAAAATTGATAGCGATTTTTTAGCAGAATGTCAACGTAGTGCAGAGTGAAAAATTCTGCTAAACTCTCGCTCGAAGTATTCTAAAAAAATAAAAATAACAAAAGAACAACGAAGCGTGGTTTGAACACTAAACCGCGCTTTTTTTCGCTGTATTGATTAAGCTAACATACTGAGTAACGATGTCTGAGAGTTATTTACTTGAGCGTGATCCTGTGCTTGATGGTCTAAAAACGCCTCCCAATTCTATTCATGCAGAACAATCCGTTTTAGGGTCGTTGATTATTGATAATAGCGCTTGGGACGCGGTGGCAGATAAACTTTCTGAGGGCGATTTTTATTTACGTTCGCATAAGTTAATTTATCGCGCCATTTCGCAATTAGCAGAGCAACAAATCCCATTTGATATTATTACCTTGTCTGAATCATTAAAGTCATTAGGTGATTTGGAGGCTGTTGGGGGGCTGTCTTATCTAATTGTTTTATCTAAGGATACGCCTTGCGCCACGAATGTTGAGGCGTATGCGAATATCGTGCGTGATAAATCCATTTTGCGGCAACTCATTCATGCGGGAACCACAATTGCGAGTTCAGTTTATCAATCTGAAGGGCGTACTACTGAGGAATTGCTCGAAATTGCAGAGCAACAAGTGTTTAAAATTGCAGAGCAAAACCACAAAGCCAGTGATTCAGGATTTGTAGGTATTCGCGCACTCGCCAAGAAAACGATTGAAAAGATTGAAATGCTTGCTGAGAGTAAAGGTACCATCACCGGTGCATCAACAGGTTTTGATCATTTAGATGCGTTAACATCAGGATTGCAACCGGCTGATTTAATTATCGTAGCGGGTCGCCCCTCTATGGGTAAAACAACAGTAGCGATGAATATTGCCGAAAATTTTGCGATTAAAGGGCAAAAACCGGTCGCGGTATTCAGCCTAGAGATGCCTGGCGATGCGATTGTCATGCGTATGATGTCGTCACTTGGCGGTATTGAACAGCAGCGTGTTCGTTCGGGTGATTTGGACGATAATGATTGGCCGCGTCTTACCATGGCATTGACAATGCTCAATAGTACAAAAATTTTCATTGACGATACTGCCGCATTGTCACCGAGTGAAATTCGTGCGCGTGCAAGACGCCTTGCGCGTGAGCATGGTGAACTGGGGTTGGTTGTCGTGGATTATTTACAATTGATGCAATCACCCACCAGTGGCGAGAACCGTGTGCAACAGATTTCAGATATTTCTCGCGGCTTAAAAGCATTAGCAAAAGAATTAAATGTGCCGGTGATTGCACTTTCACAGCTAAATCGTAATTTAGAGCAGCGCCCCAATAAACGCCCTGTAATGTCTGATTTGCGTGATTCAGGCGCTATTGAGCAAGACGCAGATTTAATTTTATTCATCTATCGCGATGAAGTTTATAATGAAAACAGTCCTGAAAAAGGCACGGCAGAATTAATTATTGGAAAACAGCGAAACGGTCCTTTAGGTACCGTGCGTTTAATGTTCCAAGGGCAATACTCACGATTCCAAAATTGTGCGAATCCTAGTCATTACAGTTCTTATAGTGACGAATAAGTGTTAATATTTTCATCTTTTTTATTTTTTACACAACGAGTTAAATAAAATGACATTACCCATTTATGATTATGCCGCGTTAAGCGATGAAGAATGTGATGAACGGATTGTGGCAGCTAAAGCTAAATTAGGTGAGCGTTGTGTCATTTTAGGGCATCATTATCAACGCAATGAAGTGTTTAAACATGCTGATTTTTCGGGTGATTCCCTCAAGCTTTCCAAAGATGCAGCGCAATCGACAGCCGAGTATATCGTGTTTTGCGGTGTACATTTTATGGCGGAAGTGGCTGATATTCTTTCGCGTCCTGACCAAATTGCCATTTTGCCAGATTTAGCGGCAGGTTGCTCGATGGCGGATATGGCTAATTTAATGAAGGTCAATCAATGTTGGCGTGAACTTGCACAGGTGCTTGATGTAGAGAATGAAGTAACACCTGTCACCTATATCAATTCTGCGGCAGATTTAAAAGCCTTTTGCGGTGAACACGGTGGCATTGTTTGTACATCATCGAATGCGCAGAAGATTTTGGAATGGAGTTTTGCGCGTCGTGAAAAAGTGTTATTTTTCCCCGATCAACATTTAGGGCGCAATACCGCATTTCGCATGGGTATGCCGTTAGAGGATATGGTGGTTTGGGACTTCACTAAACCGATGGGTGGACTCACTGCAGAGCAAATTAAAAAAGCGAAAATGATTTTATGGGATGGTTTTTGTTCTGTGCATCAAATGTTCAAGCCTGAACACATTGATGATTTCCTTGTGCAATTTCCTGAAACCAACATTATTGCCCATCCTGAAGCGTGTTTTGAGGTTTGTCAAAAAGCCGATTATGTTGGCTCAACCGAATTTATTTTAAAAACCGTTCGAGCGTCAGAAGCGGGGAGTCGTTGGTTGGTCGCAACAGAGCTTAATTTGGTTAATCGTCTACATGAGGAAAGCCAAGCGGAAGGGAAAAATGTTCATTTTATGTCGCCAATGCTTTGTATGTGTTCAACGATGTTTAGAACAGATCCACAGCATTTAGCGTGGGTACTTGAAAATTTAGTTGAAGGTCATGTTGTGAATCAAATTTCTGTGTCAGAAAAAGACGCTAAACTTGCAAAAGAAGCATTGAATGCTATGCTTGACGTCGTTTAAAGCCTTTTTCTAACCGCAAAAAAAACCGCCCTTCAGAGTGCTATTTGATGGGCGGTTTTTTTGTCTTTATTTTTTATTGATAACGGTTTTTCCGTTTTTTGCGTTGTGTGCGTCTTAGTTTTTTGGCTTGTGGGCGTAGCGATTTAAAAAAGGTATTGTAAAGTTTAAAACTCAAAATCAAAGACGCTAAGATAAACGTAATGCTGTTTGCGAAAATAATGACGTTATTATCGGTATAAATGCCATAAATTAGCCAACAAAACACGCCCAACGTAAAGGCGCTGTACATACTAAGCGACAGTGATTCGGTGTCGCGTGTACGCAGCGTTAGCATCGCTTGAGGTAAAAAGGAGAGCGTGGTGAGTGTCGCAGCAAAATAGCCGAGTATTTCAACGTTTGACATGGTCATATAGCTAACGCACCATAAAAAGATTCTTAAA
>OMIH01000120.1 GCA_900299045.1 Methylococcaceae bacterium | reverse complement strand
TTCAACAATCTTCTTGCAAATAAAAAAATGATTTTTACTTTTAACGTCCAAGGTAAGGGAATGATGACCCCCGCTTATGGTCAAATTGATCGTGTTATCGTTAGCTATCAATACTAAATAGAGGGATAATTTATGATTACCATGATTTCAAGTACCCCAAGTTACTCAACTTATTCCGAATCTGTCGAAGATTTTCGTCAACGCGCAAAAGCAGAAAAACCCTTTTTTGATGCACGAAAAGCAGCGCTCGACGTTGAAGCGAAAGCAGGGGCGGCAGAATGTGTTGCAGCAATACAGACTAATCCACAATTTGCTGATCAAATGGCAAGTACATATACCTTCTTGCGTGATTTTGAGGTTGTCGATTTAGCGGAAGTTATTAATCAAGACCCTACTGAGCTTGAATTGCACAATCAACGATTTGAAGCGCAAGCTAAAGATATCATGATGCAGCGTATTGAAATTTATAACAGAATGAAAGCCAATGGCTCAAGTGGTGCATCGATTTTCAAAAGCATCATGGCGTTCAATAAAACGTTGCCCGACGATTATCAAAAAGCTACTCGACTCAATATTATTGCCAATGCCGCGATACCCGATTCAATAGCGTCTAGCACGGTAGATTTTACTAGCATAACACCTAATGAATTTGGTCAATTAGTTAAATCTGGTCGTTTTCCAGAACTTCCACCTCTTGTCCTGCCCAAAAAAATAGATTTAACAAAGGAGACTACTCTTCAAATTGAAGCGTTGAACAATGAAAAGGTGAATTACATTGACTTGATTCAAAAACAAATTGGCTTTGATAAAAGTCTCGGTAAATCTACAACGTATTTGGATAATTTGTTGAATTTAATGCAGAGTTTTAATGCTTGAAAAATAGCTTACCGTAAAAAAGCCCCGATGTTGTTAGAAACCATCGGGGCTTTCAATCTAAAGCAAAAAGGCGTTTAAGCCAACATGATTACATCATGCCGCCCATACCACCCATTCCGCCCATGCCACCCATATCGTGACCATGTGCACCGCCTTTGTCTTCGCTAGGCGCATCTGCAATCATCACTTCCGTGGTGAGCATCAAACCAGCAACAGACGCTGCATTTTGCAACGCAGTACGCGTCACTTTTGCAGGGTCTAAAATGCCCATTTCAATCATATCACCGTAGTGACCTGTTGCCGCGTTGTAACCGAAGTTACCTGAACCTTTTTGTACTTCGTTGAAAATAACAGAAGGCTCATCACCTGCGTTAGATACGATTTGACGAAGTGGTTCTTCCATTGCGCGACGTAAAATGTTCACGCCCACCGTTTGATCGTGGTTTGCGCCTTGAAGGTCTTTAATTGCCGCTAATGCGCGAACTAATGCGGTGCCGCCACCTGCCACAACGCCTTCTTCAACTGCAGCGCGTGTTGAATGCAACGCATCTTCAACGCGTGCTTTTTTCTCTTTCATTTCGATTTCAGTTGCCGCGCCCACTTTGATTACCGCAACACCGCCAGCGAGTTTCGCTAAACGCTCTTGCAATTTTTCTTTGTCGTAATCAGATGTCGCTTCTTCGGCTTGTGCGCGAATTTGAGCAACACGCGCTTTAATGGCGTCTTCTGAACCGTAACCATCAATGATGGTGGTGTTGTCTTTGCTGATTTGAACACGTTTTGCGGTACCTAATTGTGCTAATTCCGCTTTTTCAAGGCTCAAACCGACTTCTTCTGAAATCACTTGACCATTGGTTAATACGGCAATGTCTTCAAGCATCGCTTTACGGCGATCGCCAAAACCGGGTGCTTTCACTGCGGCTACTTTGACGATGCCGCGAATGGTGTTAACAACCAATGTCGCAAGCGCTTCGCCTTCTACGTCTTCCGCAACAATCAGTAGCGGACGACCTGATTTTGCAACGCCTTCTAAAATAGGTAATAAATCACGGATGTTTGAGATTTTTTTGTCGTAAATTAAGATGAATGGGTCATCTAATTCCACGCTCATGCTGTCTTGTTTATTGATGAAATAAGGTGACAAGTAACCACGGTCAAATTGCATCCCTTCAACGACGTCGAGTGAGTTGTCAAGACCTGAACCTTCTTCAACAGTGATAACACCTTCTTTACCTACTTTTTCCATCGCTTCTGCAATGATTTGACCTACTGATTCGTCAGAGTTCGCTGAAATTGTACCAACTTGCGCAATGGCTTTATTGTCAGCACAGGGCGCAGCAGAGGCAACAACCGCTTCAACGGCTTTCACGCACGCCAAATCAATACCGCGTTTTAAATCCATGGGATTCATGCCAGCGGCAACGGCTTTCAAACCTTCATTGACGATTGCTTGTGCTAAAACGGTTGCAGTTGTTGTACCGTCACCCGCGACATCAGAAGTTTTTGATGAAACTTCTTTCACCATTTGAGCACCCATATTTTCGAATTTATCTTTTAATTCGATTTCTTTTGCAACCGACACACCGTCTTTTGTGATTGTGGGTGCGCCAAAGCTTTTATCTAAAATCGCATTACGCCCTTTTGGACCTAATGTTACTTTTACTGCGTTTGCCAAAATGTTTACACCACGCGCCATACGAACACGCGCGTCATCACCAAATAATACGTCTTTTGCTGCCATTTTTTGAATACCTGTGTTTAAATGTTAAAAAGTGTTATGTAAATGATTATCTGTAAAAAATTACGCTAAAATCGCTAAAATATCGTCTTCACGCATTACGATGACTTCTTCACCGTCAACTTTGACTTCACTGCCTGAATATTTACCAAATAATACTTTGTCGCCTACTTTGACTTGAAGTGCGCGAACAGTGCCGTTTTCTAAGGGTTTGCCTGTGCCAACGGCTAAAACTTCACCTTGACTGGGTTTTTCAGCGGCACTACCGGGAAGAACAATGCCGCCAGCTGTGGTGGTTTCTTCTGCAACACGTTTAACGATAACGCGATCATGTAATGGTTTAATGCTCATATAAAACTCCTAAGAATAGATTAAAATAAAAATATAAAACGCCCCACTTAACATTAATCAATAGTGGAAAACGCATCACAACACATTTACGGTTTGACCCAAAAAATATGAACGACAATCAACTCTATCGCTACAGCAGACAAATTATGTTGTCGCAAATTGATATTTCGGGACAATTAAAATTACTTCACGCAAATGTCCTTATTGTTGGCGCGGGTGGACTTGGCTCACCGGTGGCTATGTATTTAGCCGCAGCGGGCGTTGGTCATTTAACTATTTATGATAATGACCACGTTGACCTGTCCAACTTACAACGACAAATTGCACATCACACTCACAATGTAGGGATGGATAAAGTTATTTCAACCCTTGAAACGGTAAAAAATTTAAATCCAGAGATAAATGTTCGTGCAGTGAAAGCAAAACTCGAAGGTGAAACACTTGAAAAAGAGGTACAAGCCGCTGATATTGTTTTAGATTGTAGCGATAATTTTACTACGCGCTTTGCCATTAACGCGGCTTGCGTAAAATATAAAATTCCGCTCGTTTCAGGTGCAGCGATTCGATTTGAGGGTCAAGTGAGCGTATTTGCATCTGGAAAAAATGATAGTCCGTGTTACAACTGCTTATATCAACAGGAAGGTGAAGAACAGCAAACCTGCTCAACAACTGGGGTAATTGCGCCCATCACCGGTATTGTGGGCAGTATTCAAGCGTTGGAGGCAATGAAATTAATCATCGGTGTAGGCGAAACGCTGACGGGGCGATTACTCGTTATTGATGGTTTAACAATGGAAATTAACACCTTAACATTGCGAAAAAATCCACATTGCCCAACCTGTGCAAATCAGTAATTTGATAATAAGCCCGCGATAGAATGCTCAAAAATTGGGCACTTTCACTTCGCGGGCAACGACTTTTTCTATCGCTACATTTCATCATTTCCTAGTTCATCACCACTCTCTTTACTTACCCACTATCCAAAAGTGATAAAAAGCTTATACCCCTTCTAAATTCAGCTTATTCAGTTTCTATTCA
>OMIH01000119.1 GCA_900299045.1 Methylococcaceae bacterium | reverse complement strand
TAGCATCACTTCCTGCATTACAAATCAAATAATCACTGTACAGTTCCAAATAGTTCATTTTCTTGCTTCAAAAACAACCATTGTAATCTCTATCTCTTTTTTGTCACTGCGTAACATCAGTTGTTAAAAAACTTTTGAACTACTATTTAAATGCACTTTGCGCCGGTACTTGGGTACTTGTCCCTTATGTGCCGCATCCGCTTTCTTTTGAGGGCGTGCGTCAATTATTAGTACGTGTTTTATTTAAAATCATCTCAGAGCAAAATCCAACGCTTAAAATTTTAGGTTTTTTACCTATGATGGTAGCGGGTAATGTACGTCAACATCGTGATATTAATTCACAAATGACACGTCAATTTGGTACGCTACGCGTGCTCGGTAGTATTCGCACTGATATTAAATTAGCTGAAGCGTTTGGCAGTGCAAAACCCGTACGCGATTATGCCCCTAAAAGCCGTGGAGCAGAAGATTTTGCAACGCTTGTGAGCCTTCTAAAAACATTGATGGAAAAATAAAAAAATACAATGTCGTGTTGTCGAAACAAATTACAGTAAGGATAGCGTATAATTGCTTTCATTTGTGCGGCATTTTTGATGTTAACCTCCGATTTAATTAATCAGCTCTCAAAACAACTTCCCTTTTGTTTGGCAAAAGACCGACACGGTTTAAAGCGTCAACTTGACGCACTACGTCGCAATAAAAAAGCGGAACTTTCAGCTTTTGATGCGTTGCGTAGTCGCATTGCAAAATCGTCCTCGCAATATGAAAAACGTCGAGCAAGTTTTCCTGTTTTACATTTTCCAGATTTACCTGTTACCGCTAAAAAAGACGATATCGCACAGTTAATAAAAAACAATCAAGTCGTGATTATGTGCGGTGAAACCGGCTCGGGGAAAACCACGCAATTACCTAAAATTTGTTTGGAAATAGGGCGTGGTGCGGCAGGGTTCATTGGGCATACTCAGCCGCGTCGAATTGCAGCGCGTACGGTTGCAGATCGTATCGCTGAAGAGCTTGGCGAGCCAATCGGAAAATCTGTAGGGTATAAAATTCGATTTAATGATAAAACGCATACGGATTCGCTTATCAAATTAATGACTGATGGGATTTTGCTGGCAGAATCGCAAAATGATCCGTTTTTAAGTCAATATGACACTATTATTATTGATGAAGCTCACGAGCGTAGTTTAAATATCGATTTTTTACTCGGGTACATGAAATGGTTGTTGCCTAAACGCCCCGATTTAAAATTAATTGTGACATCGGCAACCATTGATACGCAACGTTTTTCCGCGCATTTTAACAATGCTCCTATTATTGAAGTATCTGGACGAACCTATCCCGTTGAAATGCGTTATCGTCCTATTGAAGCAAAAGAGGATGAGGAAGAAGACGAAACAACAGACGATTTGCAACATGCTATTTTAGAGGCGGTTGATGAGTTGTATCGTGATTTGCGTGGTGATATTTTAATTTTTTTGAGCGGTGAACATGAAATTCGTGAAACCACCGAGTCATTAAAAAAGCATCACCCTAATCAGTATGAAGTTTTGCCGTTGTATTCCAAACTCAGTGTGAGTGAACAAGAGCGTGTATTTAAACCCAAAGGGGGTAAAATTCGCATTGTATTATCAACAAACGTCGCGGAAACCTCATTAACGGTGCCTAATATTCGTGGCGTGATTGATACAGGACACGCGCGAATTAGTCGCTACAGTTCACGTAGTAAAATTCAGCGACTTCCCATCGAACGCATTTCACAGTCAAGTGCCAATCAACGTGCTGGGCGTTGTGGGCGCGTTGCAGAAGGAATTTGTATTCGATTGTATTCACGCGACGATTACGAAGCGCGTCCAGCATTTACCGAACCCGAAATCATGCGAACCAATTTATCTGCTGTTATTTTACAGATGACAGCGTTAAATTTGGGTGATATTGCTGCGTTTCCTTTTATTGAACCGCCAGACGATAAAATGATTCGTGATGGTAAATCGTCATTACTTGAAGTCAATGCGCTTGATAAAACGGGAAAATTAACTGAAATAGGGAAACAACTCGCTAAATTTCCAACCGATCCCAAATTAGCGCGTATGCTTATCGCTGCGCAGGAGCAGGTTTGTCTAAAAGAAGTGAGTGTCATTGTCGCCGCACTGAGCATTCAAGATCCACGCGAAAAACCCGCCGATAAAATGCAGCAAGCGGAGGCAAAACAAGCCGTTTTTAAACATCCAGAATCCGATTTTTTATCGCTACTCAATTTGTGGAATGTGTTTGAAGAGCAGAAAAAGAAATTATCTAACAATAAATTGCGTAAATATTGCACGGATAACTTTTTGTCGTATATGCGTATGCGCGAATGGCACGATAATCACACGCAAATTTTGCAAGTGGTTAAAGGGGATTTGAAAATGCACCCGAATGAACATGACGCGAGTTATGATCAAATTCATCGTGCATTATTAACAGGCTTATTATCCAATATTGGTTTTCGTCATGAGCAATACGAATATCTTGGTGGGCGTGGACTCAAGTTTTTTATTTTTCCTGGCTCTGGTTTGCATAAACTACGCCCTAAATGGATTGTTGCCGCAGAGCAAGTGGAAACAAGTAAAGTCTATGCGAGAACGGTGGCGCGTGTTGAGCCGGAATGGATTGAAGACTGTGCATCGCATTTAGTCAAGCATAATTATTACGACCCCCATTGGGAAAAGAAAAGTGCGCGGGCGATGGTGTATTCACGCACATTGCTACACGGTTTAACGCTGCAAGCAGGTCGAAAATTACCTTATGATCATGTTGATTCTAAAGCCGCGCGAGAAATTTTTATTCGCAGTGCCTTAGTGGATCACGACTATCACAGTAACGCGCCATTTTATGTTGCTAATCAAAAATTGCTTGAAGAAGTGGGCATGATTCAACATAAAGGTCGTCGTGTTGATTTAGTCGAAGATGAGCAATGGCTGTATGCGTTTTATGATCATAAATTACCTGCTGATATTATTAGCGGCGTGACGCTAGACACATGGCGTAAAAAAATAGAGCGTGACAATAAAGCATTTTTATCTTTAACAAAAGCAGATTTAACGCGCGACAAAGGTGAAGATTTTGTGAATGAATGGGATTTTCCCGATCACAAAAAAGTGGGAAAACTCACCATTGCACTTGAGTATCGTTTTGAGCCGGGACATGATGAAGATGGCGTAAGTGCCATTATTCCTGTGCATCAACTCAATCAACTAACACAAACGCCATTTGATTGGCTTGTACCGGGCATGCTTGAGGAAAAATGTATTGCGCTGGTGAAAGCACTACCTAAAAATATTCGTAAGCATTTTGTGCCTGTTCCCGAAACCGTCAAGCGTTGCCTTGAAATTGAACCTGATTTCAAAGGCGCGGTAGAAGAATGGCTAGGTAATCGACTGCGTAAGTTAACCGGTGAAGCGATTCCGCTTAATGCGTGGAATTTTGATGGCTTAGTTGAGCATTTAAAAATGAATTTTCGCATCATAGATGAACAAGGGCGGTTACTTGATTATGGTCGAGATTTGAAAACACTGCAGGCAAAGCATATCACGCAAGCCGGTGAGAGTTTTAATCAAATCGCGGCAGATGAACTCAATTACACAGGCTATATTCAATGGGCGTTTGATGATTTGCCAGAGCAGTATAGTTTTATGCAAAAAGGGCAGGCTTTTATTGGCTACCCTGCATTAATTGATGAAGGTGAAACGGTGGGCGTGAAGATTTTTGATACCCAGAGAAAAGCACAATGGCAGCATAGCGCTGGGTTAGTTCGTTTATTTCAACTTCATCAACGCAAAGAATGCACTTATGCGCTCAAAAATATGCCTAAAAATGCAGGGTTAGAATTAGTTTATAATCGCTTGCCTGTGCATTCATTATTGAACACCGAGCACGTAGCGGATTATAAAAATGATCTCTTAACATTATTGTTACATAGCGTTTTTGTGGAAGGTAAAAGCATTCGAACACAACGTGCATTTGAGCAAAGTTTACATGAGAATCGAAGTCAATTAGTCACGCGTGCAAATGAAATAAGTACTATTGCGCTAGATATTATGAAACTTTATAGTGATTTGAATTCGGATTTACAAAAAATGAATGCAAATGATCCTTTAACTAAAAGCATTAGTGAGCAGCTTAATGCGCTCATTTACGCTGGATTTATGCGTACACTGTCATTTGCACAATTTAAACATTTACCACGTTATCTAAAAGCGATGCAATATCGGTTTGATAAACGTGATAATACGTTGCAAAAAGCGAATGAATTGGCGAAATTTCAAATTCGTTATTGGAAATCTGTGGCTGAACGTAGTAAAAAAGAAATTGTTACGCCAGAGCAGGATTCTTTTCGCTGGCTGCTTGAAGAATTTGCCGTATCGCTTTTTGCACAACAGCTAAAAACAGCTATTCCCGTATCAGCACAACGCCTTGATAAAGCATGGGAGAGCTAAAATACAAGGCTTTTCTTGTTGTTGTCAGTATTAAGTTGCTGGCATCCTCACTCATAATTGACGCATGAAACACCATTTAACACGATTTGCTCGGCATATGATGTTCTGGACACTGTTTACGATGACAGGTGTGCTGATGGGTGTGCATTTTTTATTTGCGCGTATCGAAAATTATAAGACCACATTAGAAACACAATTAAGTCAAGCCATTGATGCGCCTGTTAAAATTGGGCAATTGCGTGGAAAATTGCGTGGGGTAACACCAGAAATACGACTTTTGCAACTCAATATTGCTGCTGAAAAAATTCAATTGAGCGAAATTCGGTTAGGTATTGATACGTGGGAATTGATTAAACAACGTGATTTACTGGCAGCCACGTCAGTGACACTTGTTGGAGCGAAAATTACGCTTGTTCGACATAGTGATGACTCTATTGGTATTGAAGGATTAAAGGCGAGTGAGGGAGAGCCGCTTTGGTTGCTTCAAGGAAGAAAATATCAACTTTTGCAAAGTTCGGTGAGTTGGCACGATGAAAAAACAAATACCGCACCGCGTCACATTTCTCCTGTCAATATAGCCATCATGAATAATGATAATCTGCATCGAATTAACGCTCTAGCACAATTGCCGCAACAAATTGAGCCATTGCGCGTATCCATGACATTAAAAGGCAACGCATTTGATCTTAAAACGCTAGAAAGTTCCCTTTTTGTTGAGGCTAAACAAATAAATTTATTGGAGTTTTCTCAATTACCATTACCGCTTTCCCTCAACATGACGCAAGGTCATGCCAGTTTTCAAATTTTTGCAAACTGGAAACAGGGGCAATTTAGTGATATTCGTGGTCGACTGAGTGCAACACACATGACGCTCACACGCCCACAACAGGCAAATTTGAATATAAACAGGCTAAATAGCACTTTTCAAGTGCATCATGACAATGACGCTTGGCGCATTTTAATGCCAGCCGTGCAATTCACCCTTCCCGATACAAGCATGAATGGCGCAATTGCTGTTGCAATTGATGAGAATGATACCCAACAAACGAGTATCGCGTTGAATTTTGACCAAGTAGCCCTTTCTCCTTTTAGCGAGGTAGTTCATTTTTTTGCGCCAGATAAAATCATAACGTATCTCAATCAAATTAAATTAAGCGGCGCGTTAAAAAATATTCGCCTGTTTGCGGAACCTGCATTACAAAAAATGGCTATTTACAGTGAATTTGATGAGTTAAGTTTTTATGATGTGACATCTAAATTGCATATTGAACATGTTAATGGTTCTGTACAGGGCAATGAGCAAATAGGAGCAGTTAACTTAAATTCAACTAAAATAGAAGCCTCTATTCCCTCCTTATTTCGAGAGGCTTTTCCAACTGGGCAGCTGAACGCAACATTACATTGGCTACAATCATCAGATGCGTGGATTTTTTCAAGTGAGAGTATCGCACTGTCCAATAAAGATGTTCAAAGCGATAGTCGCGTGAAGTTGACGCTGTCAAAAAAGGGTGGCAGTTTTATTGATTTGCAAACGCGTTTCTTTGCTGATGATGCAACGCAAACTTTCCGTTATTTACCGGTTAGTGTGATGGGCAAAGAGGTCGTTGCATGGCTTGATCGTGCGTTTGAGAAGGGACAACTCAAAAATGGTCAATTTTTATTGTACGGTGATCCTTCACAATTTCCGTTTGAAAAAAATCAAGGCGTGTTTGAAGTTCTTTTTGATGCGAAAGACGCTCAACTTTTTTATGCCCCCAACTGGCCGTCATTGACAAATTTAAATGGTAGTGTGCGTTTTTTTCAAGACAGTTTACAAGTCAATTTAGAGGGAATGGCGCAAAATGCAGTAATTAAAAGTGCTGAGGTTCTTATTCCATCAATGTTCACGAGTCATTATGTTTCAATTCAAGGCAAACTAGATGGTGCAGTGACCGATGTACTTGATTTTATGCAAAACACACCGCTGCATACTTCTTTTGATGCTGTTTTAAATACCGTGACACCGCAAGGTAATACGCACGTTGATTTAGATTTGCAGATTCCTTTGGAGGATAATTTTTTGCCAAAGGTGACAGGCTCCGCGCAATTTCATCAAGCAAAATTAAAAGTAAAGTCATTGGATTTACCTATTAGTGCACTGAATGGCGCGTTGAAATTTACCGAAGAGGGCGTGTTTAGCGATATTATCCATGGCGTTGCATTTAAAAAGCCAATCAATATCAAATTAGCCAATGATGACAAACAAACCACCATTGACGTATCAGGAAATGTGGCAATAGAGGATGTGTTTTCGCAATTGAAATTATCCTCGTTAACAGCGTCATCATCGCAACAAAAACCATGGATTGAAGGGGCAAGCGATTATCAGTTAACGCTCTCTTTGCCTAAAGAACAAAAGCCCGCGACGTTGCGGGTGCAATCGAATTTAGACGGTATCGCGTTAAATCTTCCTGATGAATTGTCTAAATCTCCATGGCAAAAAACACCCTTGAACCTGTCATTTACATTAGGTGATGAGTTATGGTTGCCACTCATGGTGGAT
>OMIH01000118.1 GCA_900299045.1 Methylococcaceae bacterium | reverse complement strand
TTTTATCCTTATTTTAGAGGTAACAAAGATGGCACTCATCATTAATACTAACTTGGGTTCAATTAACGGTCAACGTAACTTGAATGGTTCGTCTATTGCACTCTCAACAGCAATGACACGTTTATCATCAGGTGTGCGTGTGAATAATGCAAAAGACGACGCGGCAGGTCTTGCTATTGCGGATAGAATGACGTCGCAAGTACGTGGTATGACCGTTGCGGTTAGAAACGCAAACGACGGTATGTCGTTAACGCAAACCGCTGAAGGCGCGTTAGGTTCATTAACCGATACACTGCAACGTATGCGTGATTTAGCTGTTCAATCATCGAGTAACGCAAGTGTGTCAGCTTCAGATCGCGCGAAAATGGATACAGAGTTCAAGGCGCTTAATGAAGAATTATTGCGTGTGGTTCAAAACAGTGAATTCAATGGTAAAAAAATCTTAAACGGTGACTTAGCGGGTGGTCTTAACATTCAAGTGGGTGCGACAACTGACACTAACAGTCGTATTTCTGTGGCGGTTTCTAACATGGGTCAATTATTAGCGCCTGTGACAAGAACAACATTAAGCCCCGCTAATCAAGCAATCGACTCAACATTAGCTGCAACGATTGCTGCCAATGCCAATGAAGCTGCGTCAAATGCGGATTTAAAAGCGGCCGCTGAGGCAGCTAAATTAGCCAATGCCGCGATTGTGGCAGCAAAAAAAGCGGCAGAGTCACCAACAGATATGGCTTTAGCAAAATCTGCGTCCGCTGCTAATGCAAAAGCGGCTGCCGCTATCGCTTTATCGTCTGCAGCAACGCAAATTGCGACTGTTGCTAACAAAGCAAAAACGTTGGTATCACAAGCGTTCACCGATACGGTTGCAGCAGGTGATGCCGCTAACCAATCTACAGCAGTCAGTGTGACAGCGACGGATGCTGTTATTCAAGCGAGAGGTACAACAGACGCGGCGCAAGCTAGTTCATTGATGATTACAGCAAATCAATTAGCTGAAGCAGCTAAAACCAATATCAATGCCTCAAGTCAAAATGTCTATACTGATATGATGAATAAATTGACTGGTGATGCGATTGATTTACCTGCATCAGCAAAAAATATCGATGGCACACTCTCTGTGTCAACACCATTAAATGAGGCAGTCAATAGAGGTTATCGCGCAGGTAATGCGTTTGGCGCAGATAGAGAAGCTCAAAAAGCACTTGCTGGTTTTGCAATGGCTAAAGCATTGGCTGGTGCATCTTTCGTTGAAGATCCACTTAAAACAGCAACTTCAAATGAAACAGATAAATTATCGTTCATTACCAACAATCGTTTAGTGATTGATACCTCAACAAAAGCAGATGCAGTTGCAGCAGATTATGCATTATCGGCTATTAATTACATTGATGCGGCAATTGCTTCTATTGATACAGAGCGTTCTAATTTAGGTTCAACGCAAAATCGTTTTACAACAACCATTGCTAATTTGCAAAATGGCGTTGAAAACCAATCTGCAGCTAAATCACGCATTATGGATGCGGATTTTGCAGTGGAAACAGCTAACCTTGCTCGTGCACAAATTTTGCAACAAGCCGGAGCGGCAATGCTTGCGCAAGCAAATCAGACGGGACAAACCGTTATGACATTGCTTAGATAATAGGCGTTTTATTTTAAATTAATTCCTAAATTACCCTGTGACTATATATAAGAGTCACGGGGTGTTTGTTTTTTATAAATTCTCGTCATTTTCTCTAGGTTACTAAAATTCATTGATAAAAAATTAAAGTAACAAAAAATTAAGCCGATAACTAAAACGAGTTTCGAATGTAAAAACTTTTTTAGATGTAAGAAATTTTTAGTAGTTTTATTTTAAATTAATTTTGAGCAATCCCGCTCAGAAGGCTTTTGGAGATAATATCATGGCACTTATAATCAACACCAACTTGGGTTCACTTAACGGTCAACGTAATTTAAACGCTTCAGCGACTGCACTTTCTACTGCTATGACACGTTTGTCATCAGGTGTACGCGTTAACAATGCAAAAGACGACGCAGCGGGCCTTGCTATTGCTGACAGAATGAACTCACAAGTTCGTGGTATGACCGTTGCTGTTAGAAACGCAAACGACGGTATTTCTTTAACTCAAACTGCTGAAGGCGCGTTAGGTTCATTGACTGATACATTGCAACGTATGCGTGACTTAGCGGTACAATCATCAAGCAACGCAGCAGTTTCAGCTTCTGACCGCGCTAAAATGGATACAGAATTCAAAGCATTAAATGATGAATTAATGCGTGTGATTCAAAACAGTGAATTCAACGGCAAAAAAATCTTAAACGGTGACTTAGCGGGTGGTCTTAACATTCAAGTTGGCGCGACAACTGACACCAATAGCCGTATTTCAGTAGCTGTCTCTAATATGGGTCAATTGTTATCACCTGTGACAAAAACAACATTAAGTCCTGCTAGCCAAAAAATCGACTCAACATTAGCGGCTTCTATTACTAAAGCAAACAATGATGCGATCAACGATCCAGCATCACCTTACTATCAATTATTAACACCTGCAAACCAAGCAGCTAAATTAGCAAATGCAGCGGTTGTAGCAGCGCAAAAAGCATCTGCTGCGCCTACTGACATGGCGTTAGCTAAAGCCGCTTCAACAGCAAACGCTCTAGCTGCTGCTGCGTTAGCAACATCATCTACAGCAGTTAAAGCGACAACAGATGCAAGTAAAGCAGCTATTTTAGTATCACAAGCATTCACTGATACTGTTGCAGCGGCAGATTCTGCAAATCAATCAACAAATACAGCTGTTATCGCAACAGACGCTGTTATGCAAGCGAAAGGCACAACAGACGCTGCACAGGCAGCGTCTTTGTTGATTACCGCTAATCAATTAGCCGAAGCAGCAAAAGCAAACGTTGCAGCTGCGGGTCAAAATATTTATGTTACAGTCATGAACGCATTGACTGGTGACAAAATTGACATTCCAGCTTCTGCACGAGACAACGCTGGTTTGTTAACTACAGATAATGTATTAAATGCAGCGGTTAACCGTGCAATCAAAGCGGGTAACGCATTTGGTTCAGACAGAGAAGCGCAAAAAACATTAGCTGGTTTAGCATTAGCTAAAGCGGTTGCTGGTGCATCTTATGTTGATGATCCTTTGAAAACAGCAACTGCAAACGAAACTGATAAAGCTTCTTTCATCGCTAACAGCAAATTGGTTCTTGACGTTTCTACAGCAGCTGACGCAGTAGCGGCAGATTACGCGCTTTCTTCAATCAACTACATCGACGCAGCAATTGCAGCAATCGATACAGAGCGTTCAAACTTGGGTTCAACTCAAAACCGTTTCACAACAACTATTGCTAACTTGCAAAATGGTATTGAAAACCAATCTGCAGCTAAATCACGCATCATGGATGCTGATTTCGCAGTAGAAACTGCAAACTTGAGCCGCGCTCAAATCTTGCAACAAGCAGGTACAGCAATGTTAGCGCAAGCTAACCAATCTGGCCAAACCGTAATGGCTTTATTGAGATAAAGGTTTATACTTAGCGTTAGGAGAGGCGCTGTTTGGGCAGCTCTTAGCATTAAGTTAATTATTCAATTAAGTCCAAGCGTGGGTGTCTTGAGATATCTGACACTTCACGCTCGGTTGCAAATTAAGACGGTGTCATGAGTGAAATATCAAATATAACGCCTGCTGCTTCTGCGAGAATTCAAGGAGCTTCTGTTCCATCTGGTTCAGTTGCTGAAGGAAAAAAACAGCCAATTCCGGCAACGGATGTAAACACAGTGGATGCGAATGCGCTGAAACACGAATCCAATCAGCAGTTGAGTTTGGACGCTGTGAAGGCAGTAGCTACAACGGGTAATGCAATGCTTCAAGCTGCAAATCGCAGTTTGAGTTTTCAGATAGACGATACAACCAAACAAGTCGTAGTTAAAATTGTGGATAGTAAAACCGGTGAATTGGTTCGCCAAATACCAACGGTTGAAATGCTAGACTTTATGAGAAGAATGAAAGAGTTGGAGGGTAATTCAGGCTCACTTCTTCAAACTAAGGCTTAATTAATTTTTTGAGCACGGAGAGACAAAATGGCTGCTGTAACAACAACATTAGGTGTAGGTAGTGGAATTGATATTGCCGGAACGGTAAGTCAATTAACCACTGCTGAAGGTAAACCTCAATTAGATGCTATTGCAGCTAAAACCAATGTCTCACAAACCAAACTCAGTGGACTAGGCACCCTAAAAGGTGCCTTGTCAACTTTTCAAAATGCTGTATCTGCACTTGATACCAGTAACGCATTTCGTAATCAACGTGTTGCTTCAAGTGATGATAAAGTGTTGAAAGTGGCTATTGTGCCAGGCGCTGCGACAGAGTCACATTCCGTAAAAGTCAATACGCTTGCAAATCCACAAAAATCTATCTCAGCAACAGAATTTAAAGCTACGGATGTGGTCAGTGAGGGTATCTTAACGTTCAATGACGGAACGGGAGCGCCAAAATTTTCAGTGACAGTCACAAAAGGCTCAACTGATACATTAACAGCGTTACGCGATTCCATTAATAATAATAAAAACAACAATAATATTGTTGCCAGTATTCTAAATGTTGATTCAAAAACATCACCAGGCACAACGGTGTCAAGATTGATCTTGACGTCTAAAAGTGCAGGTACCGCCAATGGATTTACCATCGATGCCTCATCGGGTGATATGCGATTCAATTTAGATAAAGTAAAAAGTCCAGCAAATTTCAATACGGTAGAAGCGACGGATGCAAATATCGTGATTGATCCACAAACATTAAATGCGACACCTCAACGGACAGTAACTAATACAGAGTTTTCGTCAACAGATGTCATTGCACCGGGTTTGATTTCTTTTAAAGATACAGCGGGTGTTGAAAAGTTTTCTGTGAATATTAAGAGCGGTTCAAACGATAAATTATTATCGGTAGTTGATGCAATTAATAACGCATCGGGTAATAACAGTGTCGTTGCGAGTATTATTAACGTTGATTCTACAACCAATCCTGGAACGGCGGTTTCTAAATTAGTTTTTACGTCTAAACAACCCGGATTGGATAATACATTCGTTATTGATGCGTCAGCGGGCGATAGTCGTTTAAATTTTGACGCGATACCTGCTAGTGCGCAAAAATCGACTAATTTGACCGAATTTGCTAGTGCATCAGATGCGATTGCATCGGGTGATGTAGTTTTCAAAGATGCTACTGGTATGCCAAGATTTACGATAACGATTTCACCCGATACAGTTGATGAAGTCACTGGCGAAACAGTAAAGGGAAATAATACGCTTCAAGGTTTGCGCGATGCGATTAATTTTTCACCTGAAAATAATAAATTAGTTGTCGCAAGTATTGTGACGAGTGATTCGGTGACTAGCCCAGGTACAACAGTGTCAAAACTCGTTCTAACTGCGATGTCTGGCGGTTCTAGTGGTGGGTTTTCTGTTGATGCGAGTGCAGGTGATACGCGTTTGAGTTTCAACAATGCGACAACAACTGCTGATGCTACGACACCGAGTAATTATGTTACGTTGACAACAACGAGCAATTACACGACAACGCAGGCAACCAATAGTACTGAAGGCGGTTTGTCTATCACACGCACGTCAAATACGATGACAGATGCTATTCCAGGAACCACATTAACGCTTGTGGCGACGGGCTCAGCAGAAGTGAAGGCGAGTTTTGATAACAGTACCGTATCCGCGCCTATTAATAATTTGGCAAATGCCTATAATACGTTAAATGATACGCTAAAACAGTTGACCGCTTATGATTCACCTGGAAGTGCAAATAACGGTCCTTTACTTGGAAACAGCACGGTTCAAACCATCATGTCCCAAGTCAAGCTCATGCTGACTAGCAAAGTGGCTTCTTCTTCGGGTAGCTATAACTCGTTAAGTCAGCTTGGGTTTAATTTTGATAAAAAAGGCGTATTATCAGTGGATAGTACCGTGTTGGATGCGGCACTTTCTACCGATTTAACATCGGTGAGCAACGTGTTTAATTCCACAAATGGTATTGCAACGCAGTTAAATACGAAGATTAAACAGTACCTAGATGCAAAAGGTACAATTAGTACACAACAAGATAGTTTAAATAATCAATTGAAACAGTTGACTGTTGATAAAGCCGCTGTTCAAGCAAGACTTGATGCGTCACAAAAAGCATTAACCGCACAGTTTAACGCGATGGATGCGGCTGTGGCAAAATTCAAATCAACAGGTACTTTCTTAACGCAAACGTTTGCTGCTAAAAACAACACAACTAACTAATTTAACTAATCCTTACGAGTTTAAATCATGGCCGCTGTAATGAACAATAGAATGTATGCAAATAGGTATGCCGCTGTGCACACTGAAAGCATTGTGGAGGAAGCCACACCCCATGCGTTAATTCAAATGTTAATGAATGGTTTTTTGATGCAAGTGAATGCCGCAAAAGGTGCGATTGACCGAGATGACCTTGAAGATAAAGGGACGCATATTTCACGTGCAATTTCTATCATCGGAGGGCTTATCGATGGTGTCGATTTGGAACGCGGTGGCGTTATTGCTGAAAATTTGAGCAATCTCTACGAGTATATTAATACAAAACTTTTCCAAGCTAGCGTAGAAAACAGTGTTGTACTTCTTGATGAAGTTAGCGAGTTGATGCGTTCTGTGAAAGAAGCATGGGATGCAATTCCAGAAGATTACCGATAAATAAGGCGTGAACTCATGTTGCTATTAGATACATTAAATGCGTTTTCAGGGCAGATTTCTAAAGCGATTGAAAAAAATGATTGGATGGGACTCTCACATGTGCTGACGCAGCGTCAAGTATATTTAGAGGAGTTATTGCAAGGTGATATTTCTGATGAAGAGCGTCAATATAGTGAGCAGGTGTTAAAGTCTGTTCAAGCAATGGATAAAATTTTTATTGCAGAAGTCCAGTTTAAAAAAACAGAGTTACTCAAAGAGTTTCAGTTAGTCGCGAAGGGGCAAAAATTTATTCGTGCCTACGACGCTGTTTCGGCTTAGATTTTCTGCATCATAATAAAAAGCCGCTCAAACTTGAAATATATCAAGTTGAGCGGCTTTTTTGTGTGTGTGGTGTTTATGGTGCTTTATAAGGGTGAACGCCTGGTGTTGCTTGTGGTACTACTTTCATATCACCACCGCACGCGCCTTCTTTTGACATCGCACCGTGCATTTCACCGCACGCGCCTTCTTTACCTTTCATCATAGCGCCACAGGCAGATTCCATGCCTTTTTTCATTTTGTCGCCTTCCATCATGTTTCCGCATTTGCCTTCAGCAGAAGAGTCAGATTTTTTACCTGCGCAGGAACCTTCAGCCGTTTTGGGGGCATCCATTTTCATGTTTGCACCACAAGCCATTTCAGCGGCTGCCAGTTGCATATAACCAGATGCTAATTCTGTTGCGCCAAATAGATTTTCTTGTGCATTTACGGCGGTGGCTGATACGCTTGAAATCAGTGCTGCGCCAATAGTCGCTGCAAATGGTGTCGTCATTTT
This sequence comes from Methylococcaceae bacterium, assembly GCA_900299045.1. GTDB lineage: Bacteria > Pseudomonadota > Gammaproteobacteria > Methylococcales > Methylomonadaceae > UBA10906. The sequence continues at coordinate 5,396 of OMIH01000118.1, read as the reverse complement.
TTTCATTGTGAAACCCCTTATATCAAAAAATTTTATTGTTATGACATGATCGACAAAAAATTCGATGATTGCCGATGACTGTTTATTATACTCTTAGATTGTTGCAGTTGATACGGATGTTACATCATCTTAGAAAGGGTAGGGGAAAATTTACAGAAAGGGCGCTATGACGCGCCCTTGGTGTTTGATATTTGAAAAAGGGTAAATTAATTGACGCTAGCGTTGACGGGTTGCGTTTTGGGTTGTAGCCAATTATTGACTTCTTCAATATTTTGCTCGGTAATCATACCCACCGAGCGCATAAAGCGTGCCCGATTTTTAATGTAGGCATATTTTGCTTGCGCTAATTCTCGTTTGGCTTTGAATTCCTCTTGTTGAGCATTCAGTACATCTGTGATGGTCACTACGCCTTTTTTGAATCCCATATCCGTTGCTTCACTGGATTTTATCGCAGAAGCGAGTGCTTTACGTGACGCGTCAATGCGACGTACACTTGCGTTTGAGCTTAGAAATGAATCACTTGTTTCTTTCACTAATGCCCGAATTTTGGATTCATTTTCATTTTTAGCAAGTTCTAAACGATGTTCGGATTCAAACAAACGGTGAATACTCACACCGCCATCAAATATTGGCACAGATACGTTGATGGCTCCAACTTGAGTGGCATACTGTGTGCCTAAGTTTGAACTTTGATAGCCTGTATTTGTATCGTAGTAATTTAGTTGTAGATCAACAACAGGCATAAATTTCGATTTTTGCATTGTGACACTATCATGAGCTGCTTCAATAGCTTTAATTTGTGCAACTAAACTTGGATTTTCGCTTTTAGCCACTTCAATCCATTGTTCTAATTGACCATCTAATGGCTTATATTCCACATTTTCTTTGAGTTGATACAATTCAGAGAAAGGCGTGTTAGTCAGCTCTTTTAGCGCTTCTTTTGCCGTTACAACAATTGTTTCGGCTTCAATTTCAGAGGCTTTGAGTTGATCGACTCTAGCTTCTACGGTGTAAACGTCTGTAACTTTCACTAATTGCTTGGTAAATTGTTTTTGTGTTTGCTCAAGACGCTTTTCCATAGCATTTTTTTCAGTTTGATAGAAGGATAATTGATCTTGCGCTTCCAATACTGCAAAGTATTTTTCAATTACTTTTTGCATGAGCGCATGCTGCGCTGCCATATTTTCAGCGTCATATTGTTCCTCTACTGTATTCGCACGACGCCAATTCCAAAATTTCGCAAAATCAAACAAACTTTGATTTAATGAGGCATAATAACGCGTACCTGTGTAATTACTCGTTGCTGCGGGAACGGCACGCGTAGTTTTAGTGGCAGCTCTTGCAGATGTGTCTTGCGTATTTTTTGACCAATTTGCACTACCACTAATTTGAGGTAACATCTCCCCCATCGCTTCATTTGTTTGCTCTTTGGTAATTTCCATACTGAGTTCTGCTGCTTTTGACTCAGGATCTGCGCCCACTGCTTGTTGGTAAATAGTCAATAAATCTTCAGCGTAAACAGGTTGTTGCGTTTGCGCTAGAATGATACAGGCAGCTAAATGTTTTAATTTGAATTTTGTCATGGATTAATCTTCAATAAAAGCACGCGCAAACGCATTGGTAATAGGTTGCATCAAGTATTCAAATACAGTCCGCTCACCGGTATTAATTAATACATCAGCAGGCATCCCTGGAATTAATTCCATATTACCCAACTTGGCGTAACTGTCTGGCGTAAGTTCAATTTTTGCTGAGTAATAAGGGGCACCAGTACGCTCATCAGTGAGTTTATCCGCGGATAAAATGGTGAGTTTTCCTTGCATTTTGGGCGTTAGTGCTTGCTTAAAAGCACTAAAGCGAACTTCAGCTAATAATCCGACATGAACACGATCGATATCCATGGGGGATACACGCGCGTCGATGACGAGTTCTTCACCTTGTGGCACGATATCAAGAATGGGTCTGCCTGGTGTGATGACGCCCCCCACGTTGTGTATCGAAAGCCCCATCACACGACCGGCTGCGGGGGCTTTGATTTGGATACGATTGACTTTGTCTGTTGTGGCGATTAGTCGTTGATTGATGTCGTATAATTGAGCTTGTACTTCGCTTAATTTATTGGCGACTTCTTCTTGAAATTGCTTTTGAATTTGCATAATTTGCAAGCGTGTTTCACCAATTTGCATTTCACTGCTTGCAATTTCAGAACTCAATGAGGCAATTTCACCTGTTGATGCCGACAAACTGCGTTCGAGATCGCGTAATCGTTGTTTGTCTGCAAAGCCTTCAGCAAGTAGTTCGCGTAAATCCTTGGCTTCTTCACCATAAGAAGCTTTAAGTTCTTGCTTGCTATTTTTTTGACCTTGCAATCCTTGAATGCGTGACGTTAATTGGCTGATACGTTGATTTAAAACGGAAACCTCACCTTCATGTGCATTTTTACGGGCGTTGAAGATTTGATTTTCACTTTGCTGTGCTTCCACGACACGCGCATCACTCAAGTTCTGAACTTCTTGGGGATACACTATTTGTCCTAAGCGATCACGTTCAGCGGTTAAACGTGCAACTTGCGCTGCAAACGTGATTTGCTGACCTCGCAAAATTTCAAGTTGCGCTCTAATTTCCGAGCCATCTAAGATTAATAAAATGTCACCTTCATTGACAATATCACCATCTTTTGCGATCAGTTCTTTAACGATACCACCGTCTAAATGCTGTACGGTTTTGCTATGTGATTTGACGGTAACAAAGCCAGAGGCGCTTGCCGCGCTATCGATGGGCGCTAAATAACTCCATGTTCCCAATACACCAACGGTGCCGAGTAAAACGGCCATACCAATCGCGCGAATAGGGGCGTCATTGGTGACCAATGACACATCGGGAAGTTTTACATTCGTTTGAGCTGTTTGATTTTTCATAGTTTTCATGCCACCGTCTTAGTTAGCGATCGCTGCAGATTGAGCGGCTTGTGCTTGCGCTTGCTGTTGTTGCAAATGCGCAATGACTTGATCTTTTGGACCATATACTGACACTAAGCCATCATTTAAAATCAGTAATTTATCCACGTTTGCGAGGACATTGTTTCGATGCGTGATGACAATAATAGTCGTTTGTTTTTGTTTTAAACGTTGAATTGCATTGCCAAGCGCTGCTTCACCCACTTCGTCTAAGTTTGAGTTAGGCTCATCTAATACAACAATACGCGGCTCACCATACAGTGCACGAGCAAGACCAATACGCTGACGTTGTCCGCCAGATAATGTGCCACCACTTGCACCAATCACGGTGTCGTAACCTTCGGGAAGATGCAGAATTAAGTCATGGACATCTGCCATTTTCGCTGCGTGAACGACTTTTTCAGGATCTACATCGCTAAATCGAGCAATGTTTTCGCTAATAGTGCCCTCAAATAACTCAATATCTTGCGGCAAATAACCAATGTGAGGTCCTAATTCTTCACGATTCCAAGTGAATACATCGGCGCCATCGAGTCGAATCTTACCGTTAGCCGTTGGCCAAATGCCCAGTAAAGCCCGTGCAAATGTCGATTTACCTGCACCGCTAGGTCCAATTACACCAACCACGTCACCTTTGCCAATAGTAAGTGAAATACCTTTTAATACCGCTGATTTCGCACCTGGAGGCGCAACCACAGCAGATTCAAATTGGAAGTTGCCTTCAGGAGCAGGGAGGGGCATTCGCTCAGGATCCGCTGGGATTTGACGCAGTAATTCATTTAAACGTGAATATTGACCACGTGCGCTAATAAAACCTTTCCATGAACCAATCACAATATCAATTGGTGCCAACGCGCGACCAAGTAACACAGAGCCACCAATCATAAGACCAGAGGTGATTTCGTTACCGATAACTAAATAAGCACCCACCGCCAAGATGAGTGATTGGGATGAAAGTCGAATAAGTTTAGAGGTTGCACTGATTAAGCCAGCGCGTGAACTGGCAGTGGCTTGCAGGACAAGCACTTTATTGGTACTGGTAAGCCAGCGTTGTTGAATGTTATTTAACATTCCCATTGATTCGATAACTTCTGCATTACGAAGATTTTTGTTCACAAGTCCACGCCCTACCATGGCCATTGTGTTTGCTTCACCGAGCATTTTACTGGTTGCTTTTTCTTGAACAATTGCCACAATGATCAGCAAGATAGCGGTGCCTACCGCCATCCAACCATACATAGAGTGGAATACAAACATCAAGGCAATGTAAATAGGCAGCCAAGGTGCGTCAAAAAAAGCAAATAAACCGTTGCCTGTCATAAATTGACGTAGTGCGGTTAAATCATCAAGTGGTTGAGAAGAAGCGCGTTGACCACCAGAATAAAGCGCTTGTTTATAAGCGACTTTAAATAAGCGCTCATTGAGTAGCGTTTCAAGACGTGTACTGACGCGCACTAAAATTTGTGAGCGAACCCACTCTAACGTACCCATAGTGATGAATAGTATCATCATAATAAGCGTTAGCATAGTGAGGGTAGAAAGGTTGCCAGTGGGCACCACACGGTCGTAGAGTTGCAACATATAGATAGTGGGAACAAGTTGCAAAATGTTAATGACCAAACTAAAACCGGCTGCAGACACAAAAGCACCTTTACATAATTTTAGGGCTTCTTCTAAATCAGACTTGTTGATTGTTTTCATGTGTACAAAATTAGAATTTACTTATAGAAGTTATCATTATCGCATATTTTATAAGCACATTCTATCAATCAAATGTCAAAAAATACGGGGGTTACCAGTGATAATGGTGTGTTTTGCTTCGAAAACAACGGAAATAAAAAATGAATTTTTCGCTTGTTTTAATCTTGCAATATACAAATTAAAGCAGAATTTATGCCATTGTATGAATTGCATTGACAAGTAAATAAAGCGTCAATAATCTGTCGCGCGATATCGAGTAGATGGTCGGTACCACGCGAGCAGGGCGTTACAACGCGGTTAAGGTGTCTGCGTTTTCAAACTCAACGCCATTCCAGCCATGTTGCATGAATTGGCGAATATTTTGATGGTCACTTGCGCTTGGATTTTCCAATACGTCAACGCGATAATAATCACCAAAACACTGCAGTGTTTGTTTTTCGGTGAATTGATGTAAATGTGCAAAAGCAAAAATTTTGCATGATCCTTCATTTTGCCCCGCTGCATTTTCAGTATTTCCGTTACGAAATGCGGTAGGCTTGTAATGATAATTATCTGAAATAACCGCAATGGTTTGGGTAAAGCTGACAGGAGCGTCGTTTTGAATATGATGTAGAAATTCAGTTAATGTCATTTTTATCCTCCATTAACGCAATAAGCTTGAAATCGCTCTAAAGTCAGGGTGATTAGCATCACGCAACCACTCAAATAAAACAGATTCATAATTACTAATCACAACCT
>OMIH01000117.1 GCA_900299045.1 Methylococcaceae bacterium | reverse complement strand
GGAGTTCATGGAGGGTTGTGGGGCGTGCTTTAAGTCCCAATCGCCAAACACCCTCCGCAACAGAACCAGACGACACTAAAATAACATCAATACCCGATTTTTGCAGTGATGCCATTTGCGCAACCCACTGCGCAATCGCTATTTTATCTAAGCCTTTGCCGCCTTTGGTGAGTAGTGAGCTACCAATTTTAATGACAATGCGTTTCACTTTCGCAAAATTTTCACGATGGTTCATTTTGTTTAACCTGCCGCTGTGTTTCTAAAAATGCCATAATCGCAAACATTAATTCGCGCGTCCCTTGACCATTAATTGCCGCTATTTTAAACACGGGGGCTGTCCAATTGAGTGCATCAATGATTTCTTGGCAGTGGGCATCCAGTTCTTCGTCAAGCACACGATCAACTTTATTTAAAATTAACCAACGTGGTTTACTCGCTAAATTATCATTCCATTTTTCAACTTCAGCGATAATTTTTCGTGCTGCAGAAATCGGTGATTCACTGCTTTCGTAAGGCTCAATATCGATAATGTGAAGGAGCAAACCGGTGCGATCTAAATGTTTTAAAAATTGTAAACCCAGTCCCGCACCTTCAGAGGCACCTTCAATCACACCGGGAATGTCAGCAATGACAAAACTGCGCAATTCATCAATACGCACCACCCCTAAATTTGGGTAAAGCGTGGTGAAAGGATAATCAGCTACTTTGGGTGTAGCAGAGGAAACGGCACGAATTAAACTTGATTTCCCTGCGTTTGGCATACCAAGTAAACCGACATCAGCAATAAGCGTCAATTCTAAGTTGAGTAGGCGATGCTCTCCGGGGGTGCCTTTGCTGGCTTTTTGTGGTGCACGATTGATACTGCTTTTAAAACGCGTATTACCCAAGCCGTGAAAACCGCCTTGCGCCACTAATAAGGTTTCCCCTTCTTTGGTTAAATCGCCAAGAATTTCACCTGTTTGCGCATCGCAAACCCGTGTGCCCAATGGCACGCTAACATAGCAATCATCACCTTGACGACCAGTGCAATTACGCGCCATTCCATTTTGACCGCGTTGCGCACGGTAAACGGCTTGATAGCGAAAATCGACGAGCGTATTGATATTTTCAACAGCCATGAGGTAGACGCTGCCGCCATTGCCGCCATCACCACCATCAGGCCCCCCCATGGGGATAAATTTTTCGCGGCGAAAGCCGATTGCACCATTACCACCATCACCGGCTTCTACGCGCACCTGTGCTTCGTCAACAAATTTCATAATTTACTCAAAAAATCGAACTGATATAAACGAAAAAAGCCCCAACCAGCAAGGAGGAGCTTCTTAAGTCATTGCCACTTGCCGTTTAGGGCGAGCGAATTAGTTACGCGGCAACAACGCTAACAAATTTACGGTTGTTTGGACCTTGTACTTTGAAAACCACAACACCGTCAGCCGTTGCAAACAATGTGTGATCTTTACCGCAACCGACATTTGCACCTGCGTGGAAATGGGTGCCGCGTTGGCGAACGATGATGCTACCTGAAGTTACCACTTCACTGCCATAACGTTTTACGCCAAGTCGCTTGGAATTTGAGTCACGTCCGTTGCGGGTACTACCGCCAGCTTTCTTATGAGCCATTTTAAACTCCTAGTGTTAAGCTGAAATGCCAGTAATCTGGATTTCAGTATAATATTGACGATGCCCCATAGTTTTCATATGGTGTTTACGACGTCTAAATTTAACAATTTTAATTTTTTTGTGTCTACCTTGAGACAGTACCGTTGCTGTGACTTTGCCGTCTGCTAGGAAAGGTAATCCTACTTTCACGTCGCCATTGTCTTCAACCATTAAAACTTTATCAAATTCGATGCTATCGCCTTCGCCAAGTTCTAATTTTTCTACTTTTAAGTAGCTGCCTTTTTCTACGCGGTATTGTTTACCGCCTGTTTCAATTACCGCATACATCAGCGTAAACTCCTAAGCTTATAATCTATAAATATATAGTAAAGCTTATGATTATATTTTCATTAAGCAATTTCGTCAATCTTTAGATGTTAAAATGACTGTTTTTATCTGCTTATCTTGTTGTTATTGTGGTTGCTCGTCGATAGTGTTTTCATAAATGCCACTCAATTTACGCTTAAATTCATCGGTAATGAGTCCCGCATCTTGACGACTTTTAACGACGCGCGGTGTGATTAAGACAACCAGTTCGGTTTTATCTTTTGTTCTCGTTTTACTGCCAAATAATGTACCGAGAACAGGGACATCGTGAAGTAATGGGATGCCGTTGTTATCGTCTGTATTATTGTCTTTAATCAATCCTCCCAGCACAATCGTTTCACCGCTTTGCACGGCAACTGAACTGTTAATTTCACGTGTTAAAATTGACGGATTGGTTCCATTCGCCGGAATTGCCCCTGGATCTTCCACGCTTTGCGTGACTTCCATGGTGACTAGTCCATTGGCGTTAACGCGGGGTTTGATTTTCAATTTGACACCGGTTTTTCGTTGCTGTTGCTGACTAAAGACATTATTGGATGTGCCTGATGTATTATTCACGCTATTGAGTGATCCTAGCGAACCGGTCATTAACGAAATTTCTTTCCCCACTTGAATACTGGCTTCTTGATTGTTTAATACCATGAGGGAAGGGGATGAAATGACATTCACGTTATTATTCGTTGCTTCTGCATTTAATACCGCTTTAATATCACCCGATTTACTCAAAAAAGAATAGCCAAATCCCCCTGTTGCCGCACCGGCTGCAAGCGCCCCAAGTTCATTGCTTTCAATGAGATTTTGACCGCCATTACTGTGATTGAAATACCATTGAATACCGTATTTCAAATTATCGGTGAGTGTGACTTCCACAATGGTTGCATCGACTAACACTTGCAGTGGCATAACATCAAGTTGATTTAGAATGGGGCGAATAATTTCATATTCTTGCGCGGTTGCGACAATAATCAATGAATTATTGGCTTCGTCGGCAACAATACGCACATCGCCTACATTCGCCACTTTCGCGTCACTATTTCCACTTGATACAGTACGCTGTGGCGTACTTTTTTTTGTGTCAAAAGACGATTTGCTGTCACTGGATTTATTGGTTAATTCACCGGATTTTTTATCGTTTGCCAGTTTGGGGGATTTGTCTCGACGAGATGAAGAAAGGCTACTACTGCTGCTACCATTGCCAAAGATATCGTTTAATGTATTGGCAAGCTCTACGGCATCAACGTGCTGGACTTTGTAAACATTCACGCCACCGCCATTGACAGAATTGGCACGATCAAGACGCATAATCCATTGTTCAATATCTTTTAGATAACGCGATTGATGCGAAATAGCCAAAATGGCATTTAAACGCTCAATGGGAATGAATCGAAAGAATTCGCCTTCTTCCCCTTTTGCTTTTTTATAAAAGACTTCTTCTAGCTCTTTAATGAGTGTTTCTGCGTCGACATGCACAAGGGGAAACAAGCCAAATGAGCGACCTTTTAAAATATCAATGTCAAAGGTGTTGACCATGTCCACAATACGCGCTAATTCATCGGCAGCGCCTGATACAACGAGTAAATTACGTTGTTTGTCGATGCTTAACAGCGTTTTTTCATGCAAAAGCGGCTTAATTAAATCGGCTACATTATCGACAGCCACATTTCTGACGGGAATCACGCGTACTTGATAACCAAATTTTCCTTGGCGACTTGATGAAAAATTTGCGCTATAGAGCGCTTCGTTTAACGGTTCAATATGATAAATAGCACCATCTCTTACTAGTGCTGCGTTATTCATGCTTAATACCATTTCGAGCGTGGGCAATAATTCTTCTTTGCTTAACGCGTGCGTCGTTTGCAAGGTAACTTTGCCGATCACTTTAGGACTTAAGACATAATTTTGCCCCAAAATATCACTCAAAATCACTTTGGCAACTTCACCTAAATCCGCATCATCAAAATTTAAACTAAATTCTCCTTTTCCACGCGGCACGGCATTTTGTGCATTTTGTTCCGCAGGGATTGGTAAATTTGTCCCGATATCCGCAGAAAGATAAATCTCATTTTTAGGTTTATTGACGTCAGAAATGACAGGTTTATTTTGTAATTGAGCAATAGGTTCAACAGGCGGTAGCGTGCTTTGCGTATTAATTAATAATTTGGGGGGGTGAGGGCTTATTAATTCACAACCAGAAAGCAGTAAGCTCGATAAAATAGCGTAATTAATCGTGTTTAGTTGATAAGGTATTTTCATTTTGGTGTATATGCTTTTCCAATTAAGAGAAACGTTAAACATTATTGATTTGATGGGTCTTCTGACTCAAGGGCGGCGCCTTGAGTGTCGTTTGTTGTAGGCTGAACCGTTAACGCTGCCGCGTCGATATTTTGAGGTGCGGGTATTGGCGCGGGCACTGTATTAGCGGGTAAAACGGGTGTTGGCGTTACATTTTTAGGTTTCATTTTTCGTAGCGGCAAGTTCTTCGTTTCGCTACCTTGCACCAAGTTCACGCCACTTTCGTTTATATCAGAGACTAGCCAACCATCTATTGTGTCGCCAAGTTTGCATTTACGAAAGTTATCTTTGGGAAAATGCCCGTTATTGCGACTAAAAAACGCCGTCGTGCCTTTTGGGGTGCGATAGATTCCCATCAGCTCCCAATTCACATTTTCCGTTTTTTGCGCAGTTGCTAGTGCGATTTCCTCTGGTATAGGCTCTTCAACGGGTTTGCGTCCCTTAATAAACATAGGGCGCTCAACTAAATCACTATAATTGCTTTCGCTGGGGTCAGATAAATCAAGACCACTAGATGATGTTTCTTCATGGGAGATGTCTTGTTTCACCGCAGCGCGTACTGTTACGTCAACCGGTTGCGTGGTCACATAGATTTCAATGACCAAAATACTTATAAAAATAAGATTGAGCGCACCTAAACAAAAAAGAGTTGGACGATTCATGCAGCAGGTTTTTTCATAAAACTCATGGCTTGGAAATTAACACTCAATTCGTTACTGGAATCAATTTGATGTGTCACACGATTACGCACGCCCCGCATTGGGCGAATATCAATTTGATCGACCACCACTAATGGCGTGGCTGTTTCAATTTTATATAAAACAGCGCGTAGTACTTCACTGTTTCCCGTCATTCTGACGTTAATGGGAATGCGCTCAAAATTATTTTTTGTAATGATAGGCAGACCTTGCGTGCTACTGAGTTGACCTCCTGCTTCCACAATGGCTTGTTTAATCATTTCCTGCAGTTCTGCAGAGGCTAATGCGCTGGTGTTTTGTGTACTTAAATAATTTTGCTCGGCATATTGCGCTTTTAGCGCTTCTATTTCGTCGATAACGTTTTGTTTGCGACCTAAAATACGTTCGTATTGCTGTAAACGAAATGTGAGGGCAATTTTTTCCTCATGGAGTGCGAGCCCTTGATTAATTAACGGCAAAATAATGACGAAAATAATAAAGCCTATCACCGTCACAAGCAATCCCACAGCGAGTCCACGCTCGTGCTGATGTTTATTCATTTGTTGTGTTGCCATTTTCACTCGACGGGTTGTTTGTCATTTCAATATTAGCAGAAGCGTCTTCAGGAGATTCGCTGTTTGATTGCGTTTCTTGCGCAGACTCTTCGCTATCGGTTGCAGCGGCAACGGGCTTGGTGATTTCAGCTGAAATTTGAAAACGCTCAACACCGCTTGCCTTATCTTGCGTGACAGGTGATGCAAAGTTCACTTTAGCAAAATAATCAGATGCTTCTAAATCTGCAAGCAAATTAGATGCCGCTGGCGACTCACCTTGTAGTTGTAGTTGTCCATCACTATATTGAAGATAGGCAAGCCAACTATCATCGTGCATAAGGGCACTTAATTCATTTAAGACGGCAACCATGGGTGGCATGGCTGTTTTTTCAGCAATGAGCGATTGATTTTCTTCATTGAGTGTTTCTATTTCCGCTTGAAGTGTTTTGACGGCTTTTGCTTCTTTTTCAATTCGAGTGATTTTGAGTTGCAGTTCATTAACCGATTGATATTCAAGCCACATAGGCAAGAGTAAGCTTGTTAAACTCAAGACGCTAAGTAACATCACGAGTCCTAGCATAATACGACGAGGCGTGTTTGTGCGTTTTATTTGCAGGTGTGCGGGCAGAAGGGTGTAAGCTTGATTTATCTCCTCTACGTTACATGGATAACTTTCAATGTCTACATATTGCACCCGTATACCGAGCGCTTTGCATTGTTTACAGCGTGTTTCCAGCGTTTTTTTAGTGGTGAGCAGGAGTTGAACCGTCATGTACTCAGCGTTGGTGTCGATGTGCGCAATATGCGTGGTAAAGTAGACTTGCGTGACATTGAAAGGGGTATATCGATCAAGTTCATAACCGACGACTTGATTGACATTATTTTGCGCAGCAAGCGGTAGTGTGAGCGTTTTACACAAAGCATCTTGACTAGAAAGACGCAGTATAAAAATAGCATCTTTAAAACGCGCCTCGTTAATCACGTTAGCGACGGTTTCTATGCTGGCATCCTGTCGTGCGATACTCATCAATATTTCTTTTTTTCCGTCAACTTCATAGCAAATAGTCAGTGTGTCATTAGTGGGTAAAATAATAATGGCACGAGTGGGAGTGTGAAAAAATTGACGCACCTTGACGGGAATTAAAAAAGCGAGTTCACGTCCCCACCAACGCAAAAATGGCTTAATTTGAATATTGACGTTTCTATTGAGATTCATTTATGGCGTATCGTTTTTTTGATTTAATTCTGACAGACTTAAAATTGGTGTCATAGTGCGCGAAAAAAGTGAATTTACGCGAGTGTAATCTGCTTGACTGTTCCACGTTAACATCTGAAAAGGTAGATTATTTGCGCCATCCATTTTTTCCATCATGGCATCTATTTGCACGTTAGTTTGATCGTCTAATTGTACTTCAACAACGACATTGACGACTGAAATTTCTGGCATGGAGGGTGGTTCTGTCGTGTCTTGTCCATCTTGCACCATCGCTTGAGTAGTATTTTCAATGCGCGGTACAGCAGGCATGGGCGTATGCAGAAGAATACTTTTTTCTCGCGCAAGGAAATACGCATCAAGTAAACTCACGTCAATTTCTGGTAGAACGCGTAGCACGTCATGTGATGCTACGGCGTATTCCACTTCAGTTTGCCCTGCAGCGTAAACAGTGAAAAGAGGTTGCATCCAATTGAGGACGTCACTATTCATGCCGCGCACCATTTGCAATTCTTCCATTGAGCGAAATGGCTTATTACGTGGCGCGTAATGCAATTTTGCATGATGATATTCCTCTTTTTCAGCGCCAAAAGGACGTGTGATATCGTCTGCGTCACGCCAATCTAAAATAGCATTTTCCAAGTTTAGTTGTGCTTGTTTATCAAGCGGTGCGTACTGTAATACATGATGAAGTAGCGTTATAGATGCGCTGTTAATATCAATTTTACCTGCTTGAGATTGTATTTGAATTCGCACGGTAGAATGCGGATAGCGAATTTCATAAACGCTACCGTCAATTCGCCAACGCTTATTTTCGTCTTCATGAAGTAGCATAGCTTGCGCGATTGCAATGCCTGCTTGCGCTTGCGCAAGCGCTTGAGCATGAGCGCGAATACCAGTGACTCCAGCTGATTCACGTCGCATTGTCACAGAAAAACTACCCGCCATCAGTATTAAGATACTCAATATCCAAAGGACGAGTACCAGTGCAACGCCACGTTGTTTCATTCTGAGGTATCCACTGTCTCTGGCGTATCGTCAACGGGAACACTATCTAAATCGATGTTGCTATAAGTATTATCCACGCGCAACGCAACGATGATATTAGGCAGGTAACGCCCATCTTCAAGTTCAATGGCTATTTTTATTAAACGTGGCTGAAGTTCTTTATTTACCCATTCTGATTGCCATTGATATTCGCCGGTTTCATCGTTCAAACCAAAATAGGCGAGTTCAAATTGTTTCACGCCCGATAGTAATTCAATTTCATCTTCAAATACGGTTTCGTTTTCAGCTAAAGGAAAAAATGGCGCAACTGACACAGTTACAACGCTTTTGTTGCGACTGTTTTTACGAACGATTTTAAACAATTGCAAACCACTACGCGCCGCGCTAGCCGGAAAAGCACCAACGAATTGCACGGCATTTTTTTGACCTTGAAATGCAAAAACGCGCTCTTTTTCGGGATCAAAATCATTCCACTGAGGCAGTGCGTGTGCGAGATGTGTATTAAAAAATTGTTGGATTACCGCCATTTCATTGACATCAGCAATTTTTTCCTCGCCTTGTTGCCAACTTTTCGCCCCGATGTTCAAACTACTAAAGAGTAATATCATCATTAAACTGAGCAGCGACATTGCAATCAATACTTCAATGAGCGTGAATCCTCGCGTATTATTCATCTTTAGTTGCTAATTTTAACGTACTGAGCACTACTTCACGCTGGTTTATTTTATCGTCTTCATCCCACCAGACGCGTGCTGTAATTTCAAATAATGTCACGGGTAAATCTTGTAAATCGAGTTCGGGAGAGGAAAACGTTTTAGGTGACACATTTACTTGCCAATAATAGACTTTATTTTCATTGCCTTTTATTTCAGCGACTTTTAGCGCAGACTCATTACCTGTTGTATCCAGTAGATTTTTAGCAATTTGAACGGCAGTGGTGTAATCACCAGTGATTTGCGTTGTCGTAAGACCAGCAGAGAAAATTTTTAAAACAATGCCTACTGAAACAGCCAGAATTGAAAATGCAACGAGAATTTCAAGTAATGAAAACCCTTGGTGCTTACTGCGCAAGCGTAACATAACCCGTTAGCCAATTAATGTTAATTTCTTGCGTGTGCGCGTGACTCTCTAAAAGAATACGTCCGCCCGTAGATGAACCATCGGGAAAAAATCGCAGTTGCGCCACGCCATCGCGTAACTCTTCCTTTGCTGTTTTGACGGTGACATCTATATCTTCAGCGATAGCGTATGATTTTTCTTGATTTGCAAGTTGATAAGTATTGTTTTTTAAATTGAAAGCAAGCGTGGACTGTTCGCGCGATAACATGGCTTGACTGCGTACATAACGTAGACCGGAAACCAGGTCACGCGCTGCGACTTTAAGGGCTAGCGTGTCATTGCCTGAAGAAAAATGAATTGCAATGGCGCTGTAACCTAGCACCATAATGCTTAATACGACGAGCAATTCAAGCAGCGTAAAACCTGCGTTTAAGCGCATTTATTCCCAGTTGTTAATATCTTGATCTTCACCTTCGCCACCTTCCTTGTCGTCGGCACCGTAAGTGAATAAGTCGAATTTTCCGTGTGTGCCCGGTGTCACATAGTGATATTCATTTTGCCAAGGATCAAGTGGTGTTTTGGCTTTGCGTAAATAAGGACCGTTCCAGCGTTTTGAGCCTTCTGGTGCTTCAATTAGCGCTTGCAAGCCTTGATCACTTGTTGGGTATTTACCCATATCCAGTTTGTACATATCTAAGGCGGCAGAAAAATCCTCTACTTGTACTTTTGCGGCTTTCGTTTTGGATTCGCCTAAATGTTTCATTACCTGCGGCCCTACAATCCCTGCAAGCATGGCAATAATCCCTAAAACGACAAGTAATTCTAACAATGTAAAACCCGATTGTTTGTGACGCGATGATGTCATACTAATTAAACCTGCTGTGTCTATTTTAAATTTGGCTGACATAGTCCAAATTAGGAAAAAGGGTAGCGCATTTTTATACCATACCCTTTGACGTGTTTATATGAATTAAACTTCTGATTTTTGCGGATGCTGGCGTGTATTGGCATTGAGCAATTTATTGAGCGCGTTAATATAGGCTTTAGCCGAAGCGGTTACAATATCCGTATCCGCACCTAACCCATTGACAATGCGTCCTGCTTTTTCGAGTCGAACGGTGACCTCACCTTGTGCATCGGTGCCGTTGGTGACATTATTCACAGAATACAATTCAAGTGACGCGTCAGATTTAACTAAATTTTCAATGGCTTTTAGTGTTGCGTCTACGACACCACCGCCTGTTGAATGTCCGGTGACTTCTTGGTTATTGACGCGCAAGGTCACTATCGCATTGGGTATTTCACCCGTTTCGGAGCACACTTTTAGGGACACTAATTTAATGTGTTCATCTTCTGTGTCGATGGACGTTTCTGAAATTAATGTTTGCAAATCTTCATCGAAGATTTCATGTTTTTTGTCGGCTAATTGTTTAAAACGCGCAAAAGCGTCGTTTAATTCCGCTTCGCTGTCGAATTCAAATCCTAACTCGTTAATGCGACTTTTAAACGCATTTCGTCCAGAATGCTTACCTAAAACCATTCGATTTGCTGACCAACCCACATCTTCAGCTCGCATAATTTCGTAGGTTTCACGACTTTTTAAAATACCATCTTGGTGAATGCCTGCTTCATGCGCAAACGCATTAGCGCCTACAATGGCTTTGTTGGGTTGAACAGGGAAACCTGTAATAGATGAAACCAATTTTGAACACGTCAAAATTTCGCGTGTATCGATACGCGTTTGACAGTCAAACATATCATGGCGTGTTTTGACCGCCATGACGATTTCTTCAAGTGACGCATTGCCCGCACGTTCACCTAAACCGTTAATGGTACATTCTACTTGCCGCGCACCGTTCATGACCGCAGAAAGTGAGTTTGCAACCGCTAAACCTAAATCATTGTGACAATGCACTGAAAAAATAGCTTTGTCTGAATTGGGAATACGTTCAATCAAATTTTTAATGGTTGCGCCAAATTGTTGGGGAATACTGTAGCCAACGGTATCGGGAATATTGAGTGTGCGAGCACCTGCATCAATCACCGCTTCTAAAATGCGGCATAAAAAATCTTCTTCAGAGCGCCCCGCATCTTCAGGCGAAAATTCAACGTCATCTGTATATTGTCTTGCGCGTTTCACTGCCTTGACAGCATGCTCAATCACTTGCTCTGGCGTCATGTTGAGCTTCATTTGCATGTGAATGGGGGACGTAGCAATAAACGTGTGAATACGCGATTGTTTCGCGCCTTTTAGGGCTTCACCAGCGCGATCAATATCTTTATCAAGTGCACGCGCAAGACCGCAAACGGTACTCTCTTTAATCACGTTCGCCACCGCTTGCACAGAGTCAAAATCCCCCACACTCGCAGCGGGGAAACCTGCCTCAATAATATTGACTTTTAAGCGTTCAAGGGCACGAGCAATACGAATTTTTTCATCTTTTGTCATTGACGCACCCGGACTTTGTTCACCGTCGCGAAGGGTCGTGTCAAATATAATCAATTGATCTTTCATAATAATTCCAATTTAAAATGAGGTACAGAATTAGACTTTGCGACTTTGCAGTCTTTTGCGACGCATAATCAACGTGACCACAGGACCTGAGATGGCATAGCCTAAAAAGAGTAAAAATAGCATGGTTTGCGGTTGTGCCATGACAAACGCAATACTGAGCATGACAGAAATAGCAACAAAGAAAGGGACTTTGCCTTTTAAATCAATTTCTTTAAAGCTTGAGTAACGGAAATTGCTGACCATTAAAAGTCCAGTAATTATCGTTAAAATTAGCGCTGTGTATTTGATGCTTTCAATGCTCCAGTTATGTTCTAAACAAAGCCAAATAAAGCCAGCTAAAATAGCCGCTGCCGCTGGACTGGGTAGACCTTGAAAATAGCGTTTATCTGCTGAGGTGAGTTGCGTGTTAAATCTTGCCAAGCGCAGCGCACCACCTGCTGTATGAACAAAAGCGGCAAATAAACCTAATTTTCCCAATGTGGAAAATGCCCATAGGTACATTACCAGCGCTGGGGCGATAGCAAATGACACCATGTCAGATAAACTGTCGTATTGCGCCCCAAATTCACTTTGGGTATTGGTCAATCGTGCTACACGCCCGTCTAATCCATCTAAAATCATCGCCACAAAAATGGCAACAACCGAAATATCATAATGATCATTCATGGCTGAGGTGATGGCGTAAAAACCCGAAAATAACGCACCTGTGGTGAATAAATTGGGAAGTAAATAAATGCCGCGACGGCGAATAGTAGATTTTTCAAAAGTCATAATGCCACATAAAATTGATATCAACGTAAAACAAAATGCGGCTGATTATACACGAATCAGCAATTTACTGACTGCGTCTTGGATCAAAGGCAGTTTGCACTGTTTGCGCAAATAAGTTTGCGGCTAATACTAAAGCGAACATAAATAAGAAAGCCGCGGTAAGTGACCACCATACGATGGGTTCACGCGCCATTTCTAATCGCGCACCATTAATCATGTTTCCCCAGCTATAGGTACTCGAATCCACACCAATGTTAATGTAGGAAAGTGCCGCTTCAGCTAGCACAAGCGAGCTAAAATCAAGCACAATGGAAATAAGCACAATGTGCATCACGTTAGGCAGAATATGCCGCAATAAAATGGTATGTTGCGCAACACCCAATGACACAGCTGCCTGTACATATTCCATTTCACGCAGTTTTAGGGTTTCCGCACGCAGTAAACGACAAAGCCCCGTCCAACTCGTCATTCCCAAAATAAGACATAAAAATAAAAGGCGCATATCGGCACGCACTGTCAAACTTGTAAATTCACTTTCGTGATTTGCCATATAGACTTGAACCATCAAAACCGAGGCACCAATTAACAAAACGCTTGGAATTGAATTGATCGTTGTATATAAAAATTGAATGGCATCGTCAAGCCACCCACGAAAGAATCCAGATAAAATACCCAAAATAACCGAGAGTGGTAATAAAATCAAGGTGGTTAGTGTGCCTAAAACCAACCCTGTTCGAATACTTTTGATTGTTTGATAAAAAACATCCTCGCCTACCTTATCCGTACCAAAAACGTGATAATACGCTGATAGATGAATGAGAGCGCCACTTATGGACATTAATATAAAAAATGTCCAAAACGGGGGCGTGAGTTTCACTTTAATACGCAAGCTGAGTACAATCAAGACAAATACGCCCATGCCTTGAAGAAAACCAATTGCTAGCTTTTGTAGAATATC
>OMIH01000116.1 GCA_900299045.1 Methylococcaceae bacterium | reverse complement strand
AATTAGGCTACATAGCGTGACAAAAAGAATTTCTCCCATCGGGTACAATTTCCGATGTTCTCTTCTTGGGTCTACTAATTTTCCAAAAACATCTAAAAATCCGTTCTCAATTTCCATTTTTTATGACCGTAAATTTGGTTATTTTGACAGATTTTTTTAATGAGGTAGCCCTGGACGATAAACACAACTATAGTGGCTTAATTATCCGCCATAATCGCCGAATGTTTGATTGATTTTCAAATTTTCCCATGCTTACAATTTTGTTTGAACAAGGCGTTTCTTTGAGAATGCGTAATTACGCTAATCGTTGCAGTAAAAAATGACGTGTACGTTTGACGGCATTAATTACGGGCGCAGAGCCTCCCATTGCAACAGCATCCACTAAACAATACCATGCAGCAACACCGCTAGGTGGATTACCTTGTGGTAAACCAAGCACGGGGTCAATTTCAGCCCAATGCCATGTGCCGACAGCCGTACCAATTAATTCAAGCCATGTTGTGATGAAAAATGCCGCTAAATACACCAGTGGTGAGCGCCCTTTAAATAAATAAAATAAAAAGACAACAAAGAGCAACGCACCAACAAAATCACCTTGCGTTGCAAATGTAATGCCCCAAAGCGACCACGCACCACAAACAACCACGACCAATAATGCAATTTGACGCGCATAGCGTACAAACAAACCAGAGCGCCCCAGTGCCACAGCCGTTAAATAGACCATGCCATGACCAGCTGGAACGTAAGCGGGTACATTGTGAAAACGGTATGTGTATCCGCCCATAAAGGGTGATGCGAAATGTTCTCCAATCGTTGCAAAGAGCACCGCAATTAACACTTGTACCCGAATTTCTTTATTTTCGCCCAACAGCCAACCGATTAAAAATACCCATCCACTAACGCCAAGTGCATTTTGTTTCTCAATTGTGGCATCCGCATCGGTCACTAAACACACCGCAACACAAAAAAAGGTAAATACGGCAATCCAGTAATCACGTTTACGATGTGGGTGAAGATTGTGTTGTGGGGGGAAATAACGAAACATGTAAATACTCGACGTCAAAGGGGAAATTTAACATAAAGGAATAGTCACTTTCAAGTTTAGCATTGCAGTATCATTTCACGCAAACATCGATTCCACGCAACGTAGTTTTAAAAAAATATACGGTTGTTAAGTTTATTTTTGACTTGATGTGTCACAATGGCACTTTCGATAGAGTACACCTAAAATTCAATTGAAATAAAATGCGGTTATGCTGTTGTCATCCTTCTTAACTATTTCCGGAGTTTTTTATGGGACCACATTATTTAAATCATTTTTTCACTCCAAAATCGGTGGCGATTGTGGGTGCGTCCGAGCGCCCAGAAAGTGTTGGGTATCGTATTTTGCTCAATATGCAAGAAGCACAATTTAAAGGGGGGTTATATCCTGTTAACAATAAACGTGACCAAATTTTAGGACTTAAAGCCTACCCAGACCTGCACGCGGTGCCTGAGGAACTCGATTTAGTCGTTATTTCAACACCTGCGCCAACCGTACCCGAAGTGATGCGTCAGTGTGGTGAAAAAGGCGTGAATTGTGTCATCATTATCACAGCGGGCTTTGGCGAACTTGGCGAGGAAGGAAAAAAACTTCAGCAAGAAGTGCTTGATATTGCACATCGTTATCATATTCGCCTCATTGGTCCAAATTGTTTAGGCGTGGTGCGTCCAAGTGGTTTTTTGAATGCAACGTTTGGCGATGGGGTGGTGAAAGAAGGCAATTTAGCGTTACTCTCACAATCTGGCGCGGTGTGTACCGCTATTTTAGATTGGGCAAAATCGCAAGATATTGGTTTTTCAACGGTGGTGTCGATGGGGGGCGCAGCAGATATTGATTTTGGTGAAGTGCTTGATTATCTTGCCACCGATACTCAAACGACAGGAATTTTAATGTACGTTGAGGGTATTCGTGATGCGCGACGTTTTTTAAGTGGACTCAAAGCCGCAGCACGCCTCAAACCGGTCATTCTTATCAAATCTGGTCGCCATGAAGCGGGCGTTAAGGCGGCTATGTCGCATACTGGCGCGATGGTTGGGGGGGATAATGTCTTTGACGCGGCTATCGCGCGAGCAGGTGTGGTGCGAGCGTACAGTATTACAGAACTTTTTTCCGCGGCGCGTGTGCTAGCAAATAATTATGTCGTCAACGAAGATCGCCTTGCCATTATTACCAATGCAGGGGGACCGGGCGTGATGAGTACCGATCGCGCTGAAGATGTCGGCATTAAAATGGCTGAACTGAGCGAGGCGAGTTTAACGGCACTCAATGCCGTGCTACCGGTGCATTGGTCACACGCCAATCCTGTAGATATTTTGGGTGATGCCACCTCAGAGCGCTATCAGCAATCTCTCGAAATTTGTTTAAAAGACGATAATATTGATGGTGTACTCGTCATTTTAACGCCTCAAGCGATGACAGATCCCACGCAAGTGGCGAAATGTATTATTGAGGGAGCTAAACACAGTAAAAAACCCGTTCTTGCTGCGTGGACGGGTGGCGCTAGGGTGCAGGAAGGGCGTGAATTATTTGCGAATAGTCATGTGGCGCATTTCTCAACACCTGAAGTTGCTGTCGATGCGTTTGGTTTTTTAGCCAATTATGCGCAAAATCAAATTTTACTCAAACAAATTCCCTCGCCTTCTGATGAAAAAGTGATGCCTGATGTTACTGGTGCGCGTTTGATTATTGAGCGTGTGCTTGCAGAAGGGCGTGATGTACTCACCGCGCAGGAAGCAAAAGCCATTTTGGCGGCATTTCACATTCCTGTGAATCAAACAGTTAAAGTTTCCAGTGCAAAAGATGCGATGATTGCCGCCCAAACATTGGGTTTTCCTGTGGTACTTAAAATCAATATGCCTGAATTTAGCCATAAATCGGATATTGGCGGGGTGCGACTCAACATCAACAGCGTGCAGGATGTGGCTCGTCATTTCACGGAAATGGAACAGGCTATTAAACGTAAATATCCCGATATTCACGAGGTGGGCATGACGGTTGAAACCATGTTTAAATCCGCGAGCGGGCGTGAGCTGATGATTGGTGTGGTGCGTGACCCTGTGTTTGGTCCTGCGATTAGTTTTGGTCTAGGTGGCACGATGGTTGAGATTCTCAAAGATAATGCCGTCGCGCTACCGCCGCTCAATGCGTATATGGTTGAGCAAATGATTGCAAAAACCAAAGCGGCAAACTATTTAGGTGCTTTCCGTGATTTACCGCCAGCGAATAAAAAAGCGTTAGTGGATGTGCTGCTCAATATTTCTGACATGGTGAGTGAATTGCCTGAAATTTTAGAGCTGGATATCAATCCATTAATTGTTGATGCACAGGGCGCGATTGCCGTCGATGCACGAATTAAAGCCCAAAGCAGTCATCAATTAAGCCGCTATGCACACATGGCTATTCATCCTTATCCACACGAATTAACGCAGCATTATTCAACGCCAAGTGGCATTAACGTGACGGTTCGTCCTATTCGCCCAGAAGACGCCAAAATGGAAACGGATTTTGTCAGTCGATTGTCTGAGCAAACCAAATACTTCCGCTATCACCGCGCTCTGCAAGAATTAACGCCCGAAATGCTGGTGCGTTTTACCCAAATTGATTATGACCGCGAAATGGCGTTTGTTGCGGTGAGTGATGATCCAACACTGCCAAGTGAACTCGGTGTTGGGCGGTATAGTGTGAATCCAGATGGACATTCTGTTGAATTTTCACTCGTGGTAGCCGATGATTCCCAGCATTTAGGGATTGGTTCAAAATTGATGCGCACATTGATGCAGTCTGCCAAAGAAAAAGGCATGCTCTTTTTTGAAGCTGAAGTGCTCAGTTCCAATGAAGCGGCGCTCGCCATGCTTGATAAACTTGGGTTTAGCATTGAAGCGATTGCAGGAAATGATGAACTTGTGCGGGCAATTAAAGATTTACGCCAATAAATTGGGAGACTATATTTTTATGTACCGTTTTATTTTGCAACTTGCGCAAGAAAATGATTTTCAATCGACGCGATTATTGAAAATTTTGCACGCGATTCAAAAACGTTATTTTTACATTCCCACAAACGCGATTGAGATGCTAGCCGAGCAACTGCATATTCCGCGCACACATATTCAAAGTGTTGTCGCGTTTACAGTTTTTTTCATACGCAACCCAGTGGCAAATACACGATTTTAATCAGCGATTCGATTACCGATTTGATGCAGGGGAAATCGGAATTAATGACGTATTTTGCACAGCAATTAAAAGTCGATATCGGTTGTACTCGTGCCGATGGGCTCGTGAGTTTGCAGAGTACATCATGCACGGGTATGTGCGATCAAGGACCTGCCGGACTGGTGAACGGTTATGCACTCACGCGTTTAACCCCATCACGAATTGATCAGATTGTCGATTATGTGAATCGTGATATTCCCCTCACGCAGTGGGAGGCGGATTTATTTCATGTGGATGACAATATTATCAAGCGCGATTTATTGCTTAATGAAAAGCCACTCAAAGGGCAAGCCATTAGCGCTACGTTTGCCCGTGGACTGCGTGAAACACTGGCTGAAATTGAATTGTCGGGACTGCGTGGGCGAGGTGGCGCAGGTTATACCACCGCGTGGAAATGGACGTTTTGCAGTGAAGAAAATGCGACGCAACGCTATGTTGTTTGCAATGCAGACGAAGGTGAACCAGGGACATTTAAAGATCGTGTGTTGTTGAATTCTTATGCTGAGAGTGTGTTTGAAGGCATGACTATTGCTGCTGCTATCGTGGGCGCAACACACGGTTTCCTTTATTTGCGTGGCGAGTATTTGCATCTACTCGATAAACTTGAAAGCATTTTAGCGGCACGTCGCGCGGCTAATTTGCTTGGATGCAATATTTTGCAAAAAGGGGTTGATTTTGATATCGAAATTTGTCTGGGGGCGGGGGCGTATATTTGTGGTGAAGAATCCGCGTTGATTGAATCGCTTGAAGGTAAAGCGGGTATTCCGCGCAATCGCCCACCGTATCCGGTGACACAAGGCTATTTAGCAAAACCTACCGTTGTCAACAATGTCGAAACCTATGTTGCAGCGGCAAACATTGCGATTCATGGTGGCGCGTGGTTTGCCAAATTGGGCACCGCAAAATCGAAAGGCACGAAGATTTTAAGTATTAGCGGAGATTGCACTGCACGCGGTATTTACGAATATGCGTTTGGTACGACGGTCAACACTATTTTAGCTGATTGTGGCGCGAGTGATGTGCTTGGCGTTCAAGTAGGGGGACCTTCGGGCGTCTTTATTGCTAACGATGAATTTGAGCGAAAAATTGCCTTTGAAGATTTAGCAACGGGTGGTTCATTTATCATTTTTAACAATACGCGCTCCATTTTGGATATTGTGCATAATTTTAGCCATTTCTTTGCGCATGAAAGTTGTGGATTCTGTACGCCTTGCCGTGTTGGGACATCACTACTCAAAAAACAAGTCGATAAAATTGTAGAGGGGCACGGCAGTGCAGGGGATATCGTCGCACTTGAAGAACTCTGTCAACTTATTAAAAATTATAGCCATTGTGGTTTAGGGCAAACTGCAGCCAACCCCGTTTTATCCACGCTTGAGCGTTACCCTGAAATCTATCAAGCCATGTTGAAAAAAATTAGTTATGAACCCGGATTTGATTTAGATAAATCACTTGAAACGGCAAGACGCATGGCAAACCGCAATGATGCAGCGGCGCATTTAGCACAAGTGGAGAATTGAGCATGACGAAAACTTTTGTGATTGACGGAAAAACCATTCCGTTTGAAGATGGGCAAACGATTATGCAAGCTGCGAGTGCAGCGGGCGTTTACATTACACATTTATGCCATAACCCACAATTTACACCGCATGGCAGTTGCAAGCTATGTACGGTCAACGTCAATGGTCGTAATTGCTCAGCGTGTACGTTTCCTGCGTCAGAAGGTCAAAATGTGACCAATATCAGCAAAGAACTCAACGAGGATCGTGAAAAAATCACGCAAATGTTGTTTGTTGAAGGCAATCACTTTTGCCCATCCTGTGAAAAAACCGGAAATTGCCAACTTCAAGCGGTGGCGTATCATTTGAATATGACCGATAACCACTTTCCGCATTTTTTTGAAAATCGTGAAGTCGATGCGTCGCATCCCGATGTGATGATTGATCACAATCGCTGTATTTTCTGCACATTATGTGTGCGTGCGAGTGAGCAAGTGGATGGCAAAAACGTATTTGCGATTAGTGGGCGCGGTATTGATAAGCGACTGGTTGTAAATTCGCCAAGCGGTTTGCTTAAAGATTCTGCATTAGACGTGAGCGACTGTGCCGCGCATATTTGCCCAACGGGCGCGATTTTAATTAAACGAACGGGCTATAGCGTTCCCATTGGGCAGCGTATTTATGATCATGCACATATTGATGCGGTTGCGCTGGCGAGTGAAGGAGAAGCACATGACCACTAAAAAAGTGAAAGTGGCTACGGTATCGCTCGCAGGGTGCTTTGGGTGTCACATGTCGTTTTTAGATTTAGATGAGCGGCTAGTGGATTTAGTGGAGCACGTTCAATTTGACCGCTCTCCACTGACCGATATTGAACATTGCAGCGATGATTGCGATATTGGTTTAATTGAAGGTGGCGTATGTAATTCTGAAAATGTCCACGTGCTGCGTGAGTTTCGCAAGCAGTGCAAAATTCTCGTGGCGGTAGGGGCTTGCGCTATTAACGGTGGATTGCCTGCGATGCGTAATCATATAAGCCTAGAGGATTGTTTAAATGAAGCCTATATGGATGGCATTGGCGTGGAAAATCCGCAAATTCCCAGTGATGTGGAATTACCTTTATTACTTGATAAAGTGCATCCACTGCATGAGGTCGTGAAAATTGATTATTTTCTGCCCGGATGTCCGCCATCAGCAGATGTCTTTTGGGCATTTCTCACTGATTTACTGGCAGGGCGTGAGCCTGCGTTGCCTTATGAATTAATTCATTTCGATTAATTTTTCATTCAAGCCGCAATTCTGAAAAGGGTTCATCTTATATGAACCCTTTTTTTATATAAAAAATAGGGGGAGGCAATATGTGGCATATCACACATTTTTAGATGAATAGTGTGGCATATCACACATTTTTAGTTATTGATGTTGCGTTATTTTGTGTTGATTTCGTGTTAATAGATTGAAATATATAGCAATAAATTCCTTGGTATATTTTTGGCTATGTAGACAGGGGAAGCAGTATATTTTTTAAGTGAATACTTAATTAATAGGCTGTCTGTTTATTTATTTTTAAGGAATCGTATGAAATCGTATAAAAAAGCAAAATTGGGTACCCTCATTTCCTCTATTTTACTTGCCAGTTCATTTCAAGTAGGTGCGGCAACATCC
This sequence comes from Methylococcaceae bacterium, assembly GCA_900299045.1. Classification (GTDB taxonomy): domain Bacteria; phylum Pseudomonadota; class Gammaproteobacteria; order Methylococcales; family Methylomonadaceae; genus UBA10906. The sequence continues at coordinate 519 of OMIH01000116.1, read as the reverse complement.
ATTTTAGCTAGTAGCAATATTATCAATTTAACAGGAGGTACAGGAACAGCCACGTTTCAAAAAATTAACGGCGCGTCATGGGTCAGTGAAAGCATGGGGTATTTGGGGTGGACGCATTTTAGTAAATGGGGATTTGTTAATTTAACGAAAGGGAAAGCCGTAACGATTGTCGTTGATGCAACGGCAGTTGTAGGTTTTCATCCAGGCATCACAGTTTGGCAACGTAAAACTAGCACTGCTTTACCAACTGCCTTACCTACTGCACCTGCGTCAGGTGTGGCTCCTACACCGGTGCAAGCGCTCTTTTACATGAATGATCATTTTTATGATCAAGCATCAAGTATTTCTGTTCCGAATGCGTCAGATGAAACTGCAGGCGTGAGCGTTGGCGCTATTAACATGGAATACGTCGCTAGCGGCTTTGATATTGATGGTCTAGGCGATAAATTCACGCTTGATACCGCGTCTGGCATGCTCAAACCCTTTAACTCAGTAACAGACGCGGCAGCGACGACTATT
>OMIH01000115.1 GCA_900299045.1 Methylococcaceae bacterium | reverse complement strand
TAGATGTCTGTTTATCGCCTTTAATCGTATCTTTAGTTGGTGGTGATGTAATGAGCATATCAGCGAAATTGAGGGTTTTATCTTTGCCGATAATAATTCGCGCATACGGTTTTTCGATGACAAGCGAGGAGGCGATATAGCGTTGCGCGAGTAAATCCGCTTCGATATTTTTTAAGCTCAAATTATCCCATTTAACTAAGTCTTTATTTTGCACCTGATCGCGGGTAATTAAACGTGCAATGCCGCTGTTGCCTTTAAATTTAACATCTAATTCACCTTGTTGCCCTTGTGCGACATCAATCCTACCGTCTAAATTAAACACGCCTTTAATCACATCAATATGCGCAAATTTATCAACATACGATTGAAATTTATCTAAACCAATGGAACTGACTTCAATATCGGATTGGGTATGAAGGGGATTGAGTCCTGCATTGCCTTTGATATGCACAGAGCCACTGCTGTTAACGCCTGTGTTTAGCTCAAAGGGTAACGTGCTATTTTTATCGGTGTTGTTGATGTTAGATGCTTTGAGTGACAACGGTTTGATGCTGATGGAAAGCGGTTTGGGTAGCGATTGATCTTCAAATGTTGCGCTAAAACTGGTGAGGTCAATTGCGTCAATTTTAATACCCCAAAAAGCGTCACTTGTGGTGTTATCTGCTTGTTTTTCACTGTTGACTTGCGCCTCATCTTCGGGGAGGAGCGTTTGATAGTTAAGTTCACCTTGTGAATTTAGCCACGCACGAAAATCCGCGTTGCTAGCTTGAATGCTGGCAATGGATAAGGCTTTCTTTTTAAAATCGAATAATAATGTGTTAAAAGCGGCTTTAGGGAATTTAAAAAGTAGGGTATTTTGTTTGGTGTCAAAAAGTTCAGCGTTTTGCCACGTAACGTTACCTGTTTGCAGTTGTAGGGCGTCGATGTTGAAGGCAAAGTGATTGAGTGTGAGGTTTTCTAACGAAAGCTGTGCTTGGTTTCGTGTATAGCCAATATGATTCAATGAGGCGGTTTGAAATTGAACGCGGTTTTGGGTGCTGTCGTACGCGACATTGTTCAACTCAAGGTGTTGAAGTGTTGCCTGCGCTAGTGGGTGTTTTTTATCTTGATAAACCACATTATCTAAGACGAGATGCGCATCTTCAATAAAAAAAGTGAGTGATTTTTCATGAATAGCTACCCGAAAATTCATGGATACATCGCCGATGCCACTAAACGTAAACGCCTTTTTTTCAGGGCAAAAGGGCATGAGGGCGCTTAATGGCAATTTGGATAACGTTATTTTTCCATTTGAATTAAGAGGCGTAAGTTGAAATTGACCTTCACTGACAAATTCGCCACCTTGTTGATTGCGTGCATTTAAACGAAATTGAGCTAGCGTATCGTTTATTGAACTCACATTGGTTAATGACACGTCGATTGGTGTTACGTCAATTTGCCCGTTTTCTGCTGTAATATGACCATTTGCTAGGTTGATATGTTTAATCAAAAATGGAATCGGGGACTTTATATTGTCGATAGAAACAGGCTTGTCGTTTGTGCGTTCTGCGTCTTTTGGTGAGCTAATTTGTAAAGACGGTTGTAAGAGTTCGAGCTTTTCAATAACAAGGGATTGTGTTGAAACTGACTCAAGAAAGTTGATTTGAAGCGTAAACGAGTCAAATTCAAAAACAGGTGATTGGTTTTGTGTTAGTGCAAATTGCTGTAGGGCGAATTGCAGGGTGAAGGGATTGAAATTGACGTGTGCTACACTCGCGTTAAATGGGCTATCTTCACTTATTAACGCGGGAATATTGTGTTGTAGCCAGATAGGCACTAAATAAGTGCTAGTGGCTAAATAGCTACCTACCAAACCAACAGGAATTAATGCAACACGGATAAATTTCGGAAGTTTTATCACAAGGCAACTACGCTAACAAATTATGAATCAGTGATTTTAATTTTATTGCTTGGCTCTGCTGCTGCAAGCGATTGGCAATAATGATGCTTTCAAGTTCGTTTAAGGCGGTGTTGAAATCATCATTGACGACTAAATAATCAAATTCCGCGTAATGCGAGATTTCAGCTACCGCCTCTTGCATTCGTCGCTGAATAATTTCCACGGAATCTTTGCCTCGTCCTTCAAGGCGCTCGCGTAGTATCTGTGTTGACGGGGGAAGAATAAAAATCGAATAACTGTTTGGCATCAGCTCACGCACTTGCTGAGCCCCTTGCCAATCAATTTCCAAAATAACGTCATCACCTTGCGCTAAATTCGCTTCAACCGTTTTTTTCGCGGTGCCATAAAAATTATCAAAGACTTGCGCGGATTCTAAAAAGGCTTTTTCGTGTTGCATGGCGCGAAAATCGTCAACATTGACGAAGAAATAATCTTTGCCGTGAATTTCGCCTTCTCTACTCTGGCGTGTGGTGTGTGATACCGATACAATAAGATGCTTAACGGTTGAAATAAGTTTTTTTACTAAACTGGTTTTCCCTGCGCCCGATGGGGCAGAAATAATATACAAATTACCGAGAGTTGTCATTTTGGTGTCTATGTTGAAAAGGAAAGGTAACGATAAGGAAAAGTAGACGCTATTTTAACAACCTTCTATTCAATAGTCAGTTTCATTCAAAAGGGAGTACGCAATGACGCTAAAAAGTTTCCGAAATCAAATGCCAACATTAGGCGCAAATGTCTATGTTGATGACAGTGCTATTGTCATTGGTGCGGTGATATTGGGCGACGATGTATCAATTTGGCCTACAGCGGTGGTGCGCGGTGACGTTGAAAAAATTACGATTGGCAACAATACGAACGTGCAAGATGGCGCGGTGCTTCATGTGTCGCATCAAGGAAAATTCTCTGAAAGGGGACATGCGCTGTCCATTGGCACTGATGTGACGATTGGACATCGCGCGGTCATTCATGGTTGTACGGTGGGTAATTATTGTTTAATTGGAATTGGCGCCATTATTATGGATGATGCGGTGCTTGAAGATTATGTCATGCTAGGTGCTGGTGCACTGGTACCCCCCAATAAACGACTTGAAAGTGGGTATTTATACGTGGGATCACCTGCGAAACAAAGTCGCCCGCTCAGTGAGCAGGAAAAAGAATTTTTGCGCTACTCTGCCTCGCATTATGTGAGTTTGAAGAATGTGTATTTGGAAGAGGGAAGTGGTATCTAGTGAATACCTCATTTCAGTAATGGCAACACCTCCGTTAATACCTTAGTCATAATTGCAGGTTGACCTTTTTCGTTGGGATGAAGACCATCTGCTTGCATCATGTCTTTAGTTAATGCTACGTCTTCCATAATAAAAGGGACATACGCTGTCTTTAACTCGTTGGCGAGTTGTGGATAAATATCATAGAAAAGATGGATGTAGCGATCACCGTAATTAGGTGGAATTTTCATGCTTAATAAAATCACCTGTGCGCCTGTTTGCTGGGCGCGTTGGATGATTTGCGTGAGATTATTGTGAATTAGTGATGGTTGAAAACCGCGCAGTCCATCATTAGCACCCAGTTCAAGAATAAAAATGTTTGGTTTAAACGCTAAGGCGTGGTTTAATCGGGCAAGTCCACCTGCGGTGGTATCACCGCTAATACTTTCATTGTGGACGACATGATGTGCACCGTTTTCATTGAGCTTTTTTTCGAGCAGCGACACCCAACTCGCGTTGATATCAATGCCATAACCTGCACTGATACTATCGCCTAAAACGACGATGGTTTTTGCATTGACGGTCATGGATATTAAACCCACAGTCAACATAAATAAAAATTTCATCATGAGTTATACGCCTTTAGTTGAAAATATGATTGTTACCGAAAACCTGAGTAAATCAGTCAAGACTTTCGATGGCTTGCTCACTATCTTGTCATCAATTGATTTGATAATCAAATCGGGTGAGAGCATTGCTGTTATTGGTGAATCGGGCTCTGGGAAGTCAACGTTGATTAGCTTATTAGCAGGACTTGATACGCCAAGTACAGGCAATGTGTATTTAAATGGGCAATTACTGACCGCTATGCACGAAGATAGTCGAGCCAAAGTGCGCAGTACGTTGATTGGTTTTGTTTTTCAATCTTTTCAATTATTGCCCTCGTTGACGGCACTGGAAAATGTCATGCTACCTCTTGAGTTAAGCGGTGATGCCAATGCAAAATCAGCCGCTAGCGCATTGTTGACGCGTGTGGGTCTTGCACATCGCATGTCGCATACGCCAAAGCAACTTTCAGGCGGGGAGCAACAACGCGTTGCATTAGCACGCGCCTTTGTGACGCATCCTGCCATTTTATTTGCCGATGAGCCAACAGGCAATTTAGATAGCAAAACGGGCGCACATATTATTGACTTACTCTTCGAACTCAATAGCGAAAAGCACACCACGTTAATTTTAGTGACGCACGACAAAGCGTTAGCGGCGCGTTGTGGACGCACTATTCAACTCAATGCAGGGCAACAGGTGAGCGTGTGACCTATTTTCAACTGATGAGTCGTTTTTCTTTAGCCTTGCGTTTGCTTTGGCGAGATGGTCGTTCAGGTGAATTGACCATTTTATTGGTGGCGTTGATCATTGCAGTGACCAGTTCGAGCGCGATTTCTATTTTCACGCACCGTTTACAATCCACCATGACCTCACAAGCGGCAGAATTTCTAGCCGCTGATTTAGTGATTAAAAGTCCTGCATTGATTTCCGAAGAATGGATTAATCAAGCGCAAAAAGACCATTTGATGTCTGCGCAAACCGTTGAATTCACGAGCGTGTTAATTGAGCGTGATGACTTATTACTCGCTAGTATTAAAGCTGTCAGTGCACGTTATCCCTTGCGTGGCGTTTTAAAAATCAGTGATGCGCCCGATTCATTGCCCATTATCGAGCAACTGCCACCAGAACAAGGTACCGCATGGGTTGAAAAACGCGTGCTTTCTGCATTGCATCTTAAGCTAGGTGATTCGCTGGTTGTAGGTAAAAAAACGCTCATTATCACCAAAATATTGACATATGAACCCGATAAACGGGGGGACTTTTACAGTTTTTCTCCGCGTGTCATGATTCATTTAGACGATTTGCCTGCGACAGATGTGGTGCAACCAGGAAGTCGAGTAAGCTATTATTTTCAATTTGCAGGAGATACACAGGCTATTGATGCGTTTCATGATTGGCTCAAACCGCAATTAAACCCGTCACAACGCATTATGGATATTCACAGTGACCGCCCAGAATTAGGGGGGGCCTTAGAGCGCGCGCAGCGATATTTAGGACTTTGCAGCATTGTGATTATGCTAATTTCAGGGGTTGCGATTGCCATGGCAACGCAGCGTTATACTGAGCGCCATTTCAACGCAACCGCTATTTTGCGTTGTTTAGGTTGCAATCAACAGGATGTGTTGTGGCTTTATGGCTGTCAATTTTTGGTGTTTGGCTTCGTCGCTTGTGCGTTGGGTTGTTTGCTCGGTTTTGTTGCTCAAGAAGGTTTATTTTATTTATTGAAATCACTTTTACCTCAACAAGTGGTTCCCCCAACTCTTTTTGCCCTTTTATTTGGATTCTTGATTGGCTTTGTCATGCTGGTTGGTTTTGCATTACCGCCATTACTTCGATTAAAGCATGTTTCACCGCTCCGTGTACTACGTCGTGAATTATCGCCTCTGCCCAGTAGTGCATGGTTAGTTTACGGTTTAGCGATAGGATTGATTAGCCTTTTGATTTGGCAATACACACAAGATGTGAAAATGACCACGACGATTTTAGGTGGTGGTTTACTGATTAGTGCGGTATTGGGTGGTTTTATTTATGCTTGTTTGCAGTGGGGGCGTTGTGGTTTGCCGCATTTGAACTTAATGTGGCGTTTTGGTTTACAGCACCTTCTGCAAAATAGCCTTGCGAGCGTGGGGCAGATAATGGCGTTTAGTTTAACTTTTGTTGCCATGATAGTAAGTTTCACGGTACGCACGAGTTTGCTGGATGCGTGGCAACAGCAATTGCCTCAAAATGCCCCCAACCATTTTGCCTTGAACATTTTTCCACAAGACAAAGACCACTTTCAAGCGGATTTGCAAAGCCAATCCATTTTGTCGAGTGCATTTTATCCAATCGTCAGTGGTCGCTTAGTGGAAATCAATCAAACACCTGTGCAAAAGATTGTCAGCAAAGATTCGCAAGGTGAAAATGCAATCAATCGGGACTTGAGTTTGACGTGGGCAAATGTTTTGCCGACTGATAATAAACTCGTTGAAGGTGAGGCGTGGCAAGAAAATCAGGCGGGTCTGGTATCTGTTGAGCAAAAATTAGCCAAAAGTTTGCAAATCCATTTAGGCGATACGCTAACGTTTACCGTGGGAAGTGAGCAATTTACGGCGCAAGTGGCGAATATTCGCGCTGTAGAATGGGAAACCATGAAACCGAATTTTTATATGATTTTTTCACCTCACACGCTTGAAAAATACCCAAGCACGTTTTTAACCAGTTTTTATTTACCTGAAGATCAAAAAGAGGTGTTAAATTCACTGCTCAAAACGTATCCCAGCACCACGATTTTGGAAGTCGATGCGATATTGCAACAATTTAAAACTATGTTGAATCAGCTAACCCAAGCCATCAATTATTTACTTTATGTCGCGTTAATAGCGGGGGTGACTGTGTTATTTGCGGCGGTTTATGCAACGCTAGATTACCGTATTTATGAAGGGGCGCTCATGCGTAGCTTAGGCGCTTCTCGTCATTTTTTACGCAAAACGCACTTGATTGAATTTTGTTTTTTAGGCTTTATCTCGGGCGTTATTGCGGTTGTTTTATCTGAAATCATGCTTTATTTCTTATATAGCCATGTTATGCACATTCCTTATCAACCGCAGTTTGTTTTATGGTTAGTAGTGCCTTTATTAGGGCTATTATTGGTTGGTTTCACAGGGTTTTGGGGCGTGCGAAAAGTAGTGAATCAACCGCCTATGAAAATGTTGCGTGAGCAATAAGGGTTAAGCACTTAATAATTGCTCTATCATCTGTTGCGCTTGGCGTTCATAGCCGGCACCAAATAAATTAACGTGATTGAGAATATGGTAGAGATTATAAAGTGTTTTGCGCGTGTGATAGCCTGCGTCGAGTTTCCATACGCTATTATATCCGCTGTAAAAATCCGCACTAAAACCACCAAATAATTCGGTCATGGCGACATCCGTTTCCCTATCGCCAAAATAACACGCGGGATCAAAAATTATCGGGCGGTGCTTCGTATCGCAAGCGATATTTCCACCCCATAAATCACCATGTAGCAGTGAGGGGGTGGGCGTGTAATCCGTAAAAAAATCGTCTACACGATTGCATAATTTTTCACCTAACTGTTGCAGTTTTCCACTGTAACCATTTTCAGCCGCACGTTTTAATTGAAATCCTAAGCGATGCTCTCGCCAAAATAGCGCCCAATCATAAGCGCGTGTGTTAATTTGTGGCGTGGAACCGATGGTGTTATCACGATGCCAGCCAAAATAAGACTGTTTTTGTTGATGTAAATTGGCTAATTGTTCGCCTAATGTACGCTGCGCGGTTGGTGTCATGTGGGTGAATTCAATGTAATCTAGCACTAAAAAACTGAATGTTTCGGCTTGACCATAAAGAATAGGGCGGGGCGTTTGAATTGTGTTAGTGTCGGCAATGGCATTGAGTCCATCAAATTCAGCTGCGAACATAGCCAGTAAATTAGCGCGGTTGAGCTTGACGAAATAATGTTGTTTTGCGCCTTGCAACATAAACGCACGATTAATATCCCCCCCTGATACCGATTGAGTCGCTATGATATCGAATTGGCTCTGTGTGGCGGTGCTTATTTGCGCTGCAATGTCATTGAATGTGTGCTGAGTTATCATCTTTCTCTCACTCTTGATGTCTGACTAAACGTATATAGCCTTTGCTGAAGCGTTTCTCTGAAAAAATACCATAATAATGACTATAAAATGCCACAAACCACGCACAGCTTTTAGTTTTATCACATAACGAAGATGACCAAAACCAATCATATAATGGCGTATTTGGAAAAGTAACCAGATCAATTGCAGGTTTTGTACAATTTGCATCGACCAGCGAGCTTAATTCTTTTAAGTGCGGCACACGCCAATTTGTGTAGCCAGCAAAACCACCTAATGAATTGGACGTTTCAACATGGTGCAGTGCTTCATAGTAATTATAGCGATTAGGTGCGCCAATACATTCATTTAACTGGTATGTTTGACCTTCACTGCATCGTTTCCACATCAACCCCGTTTGTGTATCTTGAGTAGTGCCGTCATCATGGATAATAAAATGATTTGTGGTCGGTGTGTCGCATGTTTGTGCAACGCTAAAATGTGAAAACAATACGGCAGAAAAGAATATCAGTGTTTTGGCAAAACGGGGCATTTATCATTCCAGAAATGAAGACATCATCTTGATATTTGATTGCAGAGTGTCGATGGAATAGCGCTGTATTGTCAAGTGATTCGTGTCATTTGCAGGGCAATGTAAACAGGATTAACGCCATCCCATTTTCCAATAGTTTTTTTCTTTGAGTTGTTTCCAATTTATTTCGGTCACACTTTTGTCAATGACGGCTTCTAATTCGCATCCTACAATAAGATCGTCGCTATCAGGCGATAAAATGAGTTTTGTAACGATAAAATGTCGTCGTTTTTTCGTGGGTTGCACGGCAGTCCATTTTGAATGTAGCAGTTTGCGTGGATTAATCTGATTCATTGTGACTCATCCAAATACTTTTTACCGGTCAGCACTAAGCGATAGCGTGCAAAAATACCATAAACTTTTTCCATAACAGGCAACAGAAAAGGCATTCTGCGAATGATTTTAGCAAGAACACGATAATAAGTTAAGCGTTGCCAGACCAGTAAAAAACCACGAACGCCCGTGTGACATTGCGCGTTTTCGTCTAGTACATGAATTTTATCCATCGCTTGTCGATAAGTGATGCCAGCATTTGCTAATGCACCCGCGTCTTGCGTAATATCGACCCACTGAATTTGCCCCGCGTTATCGAGTTTTTTCATGGCATTAATTTCGAGGTTGCATAATGGGCATTCGCCATCATGAAAACAGGTGATTTTTGACATAGCACTATTGCCTTTGTTTGAGGGCAAAAATAAAACAGTGGATAAAGTAAATAGCACCGCCAAATAAATTGAAAAAGAGGGAGGGTTTCAACCTAAAAAGCGATGCTATTTATTTCCTACTATCTCCGTTGGTTATTCTAGCATAAGTTTTCATTTTGCAAAGCGGGGTTTAAAAAATTATCAGAAACTAATCTTTGAAACGGTTGAGGATTGGTTTTATACTGGTTTTTTAATTGAAGAGATAAATCCCTCGTGTTCACTATTTCGCAATCCTATACGTTTGAGGAAATCCTCAAAAAATCACGTTTTATTGGTGTGATTGCGCCTTGTGAAAATGAACAAGCGGTCATTGCCGAATTAAAAAATCAGCATTCTCTGCATCCTCATGCCAATCATATTGCCTTTGCGTATCGGCTAAAAACAGACAGTGGCATCATTTACCGTTTTAACGATGCGGGTGAGCCGTCGGGAACGGCAGGAAAACCCATTTTTCAGCACCTTGAAGGCAAAAAACTCATTAATGTGGTCGCCATTGTGATTCGCTATTTTGGTGGCGTTAAACTGGGCACGGGGGGATTAACGCGCGCGTATGGTCACGCAACAAAGCAGGTCATTGAACTAGCTACATTACATCCCCACATAGCAATGACGACGCTTGACGTAACACTTGATTATGAACAATTTCAATTATTTGAGTACACGTTAAAAAAAGTAGGTGGAAAAATTATCGAGCAAAATTTTACTGGTCAAATTCAATTAACCGTAAAACTTTCCTCTAGCGATGTAATTGCGTTATCTTCTTTCTTGTAATTTTCGTTTTTTCACGTTTTAAGCGAGGGTCGTTATGCAAAAAATACGTTTTAGCTCAACCATCAAAAAAGGGGTTGTCATGGTGTCATTATTAACGTCTATGGGATTTACGCACGCTGAAACAGTGCGTGTTGGGCAGCAAGCGCCATTATTTACGCTCAAGGCGCAAGATGGTAGCACGCTCGATCTTTCGAGTCGTCAAGGAAAAGGCTGGACGGTGCTGTATTTTTATCCTAAAGCGGGAACGCCGGGTTGTACAACGCAAGCCTGTGCGTTTCGTGATGCCATTAAAGTTATTCGCAATGAAAATGCCGAGGTTTTTGGTATTAGCACAGACAGCGTTGAAAATTTGCAAAAATTTCACCAAGAACATCAACTCACCTTTAGCTTGCT
>OMIH01000114.1 GCA_900299045.1 Methylococcaceae bacterium | reverse complement strand
TCATAAACCTATCCTCTCTGTAGGCGGGCAAAAAGACTTCATACAACTTGGTGGCATCATTTACTTGTTTGAAGAAGATCAAAAAATACGATTCTTTATCAACAATAACGATGCTCAAGAAGCAAATTTAAAAATAAATTCGCAATTACTTGCCCTATCAAGGTTGCCGCTACTATGATGTTGCAAAATAAATCGATAAAATTCAAATTAATTTTTATTACCGGTTTAAGCAGTGGTATTGCGTTACTGGTATTTAGCATTATTTTATTGGCTTACGAAATTACGTTTGTTAAACGCAATTTGATTGAAAACCTTCAAATTCAAAGCGATATTATCAGTGAAAACAGTCTAGCGACACTCGCTTTTATGGATAACACGGGGGCTGCACGCACATTAAATGCGCTTAAATATAATCACGATATTCTATATGCGGGACTCTATGATACGAATCAGCAACTGTTGGCGGAATATAGAAATGCACAATTTACGGAGAATGTGACGTTACCTTCAGACGAATTATTGTCCATACCCAGTTTTATTAGCACAAAACAATACACACAAATAATCCACCCCATTCAGCTCAATGGAGAACTCCTAGGGCACGTCGTTTTACGGTCAAATTTTGATTCTTTGCATAAAAAACTACGCAATTACATCATGATCATCTTTGGATTATTTGCGTTAGCTTTTTTAATTGCGCTGTATTTATCCTCACAATTACAACGCGTTGTCACGCGCCCTATTCTGTATTTTGCTAATTTTATTCATGATGTGACCGAATCAAAAGTTCACTACGCAAAAGCAGTAAAAGAATCCGACGATGAATTAGGTCACTTAATTGACGCGTTTAACATTATGCTTGAACAACTCAATCTAAGCTTTAAAAAACGCGATGAAGCTGAGCATTCACTATCGCACCATTTAAGCCATCTGCAAGAAATTATTCACGAGCAAACGCTAGATTTACAAAAGTCACTCGATATTGCCGACAGTGCGAACCGCTCTAAATCTGAATTTTTAGCAAACATGAGTCATGAAATTCGCACTCCCATGAATGCCATCATGGGGATGACGCATTTAGTTAGAACGACTCAACTGAGTGAAAAACAACGTTATTATATTGATAAAATTGATATTTCTACGCAAATATTGATGTCAATTATTAACGATATTTTAGATTTCTCTAAAATTGAATCCGGAAAAATGCTACTGGACAATACCTCTTTTTTGTTAGATGATTTGGCAGCGTATGTTATTGATTCCGTATCGATTAAAGCCAATCAAAAAAATATTGGATTATCGTTTAGCGTGGCACAAGATGTACCACGCCATTTATACGGTGATTCGTTGCGTTTAGGGCAAATTTTACTCAATTTGGTCAGCAATGCGGTGAAATTCACTGAGGTTGGCGATGTAGTTGTGAACGTTGAGTGCAAAAATAATACTGAAAGCAGCGTTGAACTGCATTTTTCTGTCACGGATACAGGAATTGGTTTAGGCCCAGAGCAAATTGATCTTCTTTTTCAACCCTTCGCTCAAGTAGACAGTTCCATTACACGAAAATATGGCGGCACGGGACTTGGGTTGAGTATTTGTAAACAACTTGCCGAACTGATGAATACAACTATAAAAGTTAGCAGTATCAAAGGGCAAGGCAGTGTATTTAGCTTTGATGTCATTTTATCCATTGCACCTGAAGAATTTATGGAAACCAATTCTATGATGAAACATACTGATACCACGAGCCAGAATTATAAACATCAGCGTATTTTATTAGTCGAAGATAACGAAATTAATCGTGAAGTCGCCATTGAATTATTGACGTCTATGAACCTAGAAGTAACCATTGCCAGCAACGGTCAAGAAGGCTTAGAATTAGCAATGAGCGAGCCTTTTGATTTAATTTTAATGGATATTCAAATGCCAGTAATGGATGGATTAACTGCCACGCGCTGTATTCGCACTGAGAGCACGCTTCAGAACATTCCTATTATTGCCATGACGGCAAATGCGATGAATAGTGATTATGATAAAAGTCTTGCGGCAGGAATGAACGATCATTTGAGTAAACCCATTGAAATGGAAAAACTCATTAAAACACTCAACCGCTGGCTGCGTGTTGATCTCAATGTTCAGCAAACGCCATCGCGAGAGCCTAGGTTGGGCAATCAGCCACTCCCTAACGCACTGCCACCATTTGATTTAGCGCAAGCCGCCAAGTTAACAAACGAAAATAGCGAATTATTGCATCATTTACTGCTTAGTTTTGCTAAACGTTATCAAGATGCACCTCAACAATTGCGAGAATTGATTGATAAGAAAAATTTTGCTGAAATTGAACATATTGCCCATTCGCTCAAAGGGGTCGCAGGTACACTCGCCGCGCAAGAACTCAAAGCCGCTGCTTTGGCGTTAGAAAATGCCATTCGCAGTCGTCACTACGACGAGATAGAAACCTTATTTCATCAATTAGTCATTGAATTAAATCCGGCTATTCAAGCAGCGCAAAGCCTTCCGTGTCTGCCTGAAGCCGTCACGGAAGTCGCGCTGAGTTTGTCTACTCATGAGCTTAATGACTTGCTTGCTGAATTTAGATCGGCATTAACAACAAAACAATTAAAAGCACTTGACATTTTTTCTATACTCAAACCCCATTTTTTACAACGTGGCTTGCGTCAAGAAGTGCAAAAATTAAATCTCTTCTTAGAAAAGTTAGATTTTCAAAATGCACTCCCTATTTTGGATCGTTGCTTGTTTTCACCCAAGGAGAAATAAATGAGTCCACTGCCTACCGCCCGTTTACTGATTGTAGATGATGATCCGAATAATATTCGCTTACTTGCGAGTATTTTTGATAAAGATTACGATATTCTGTTTGCTCTCAACGGGCAAGAAGCAATCGATATCAGTTTACGCGAGCGCCCTGATTTAATTTTACTTGATGTGATGATGCCCGATTTGGATGGTTATGCTGTGTGCAAAGCCATCAAAAATCATTCGCTCACCAAAGAAATTCCAATTGTTTTTTTAACCGCGCATTGTGATGTCGAGGAAGAAATTCGCGGCTTAGAAATGGGGGCGGCAGATTATATTAGTAAACCTTTTTACCCTAAAATTGTGAAAATTCGGGTAAAAAATCAAATAGAACTCAAATATGCACGCGAAAAGCTCACCAAACTGGCGATTACAGATGGATTAACAGGCATTGCAAACCGCCGATATTTTGATGATCAATTAGCGCATGAATGGTCACGCGCTCGCCGTTTAAATCAACCGTTAGCCATTGCAATGATTGATGTGGATTGGTTTAAAAAATATAACGATCATTATGGGCATCAAGGCGGTGATGATTGTCTGCGCCAAGTGGCAAATGTGTTATCAAATGCCGCAAAGCGTGATAGCGATTTTGTCGCACGTTATGGCGGTGAGGAATTTGCTGTGATTTTACCCATGACACAAGTGGAAAATGCACTCGAACTGGCTAAAAACATCTGCATTGCGTTAAGCGATTTAGCGTTGCCACATGCGTTATCTGAATTTGGGCATGTGACACTGAGTGTTGGCGTGGCTGTTAGTTGTCCAAAACAAAACAGCACGCCAGAAAATTTATTATTCAAGGCGGACAAAGCGCTGTACGCGGCTAAAGAACAAGGACGCAATCGCGCTGTATTATTCTCTGAGGATGGTTAAATTAATGTACTTTTAACGCAGCAATAATCGCTTCATAATCTAACTCGTGCGCCAATTCTGGCGCGAGTTGGGTGTAGATAACGCTGTCGTGTTCATCAATAACCACCACCGCGCGAGCAGTCAACCCTTCTAGTACACCATCGACAATTTGAACGCCATAATCGCTCGCAAACGAACTTCTAAAAGAAGACAATGCTTCCACGCTATCAAGACCTTCAATATCACAAAAACGGCATTGCGCAAAAGGTAAATCTGCTGAGATAACTAAGATTACCGTATTGTCAAAACTCGCCGCTTTTTGGTTAAATTTACGCGCTGAAGCTGCGCAAGTGGGTGTATCTAAACTCGGCACAATGGATAAAATTTTGCGTTTTCCTGCATAGGTTTGCAGTGTCACATTGTCCAATTCATTATTTGCCAAAGAAAATGCAGGTGCTAAACTCCCTATCGCAGGTAATTCACCACATGTTTTGACGGGATGATTTTGGAATGTAATAGTTGCCATAAATAAAGAATTCCTTAAAATTAAAAATCAAGTTGTAACAAATTTTAACCCAATAATCAGTAATAACAATGCCAAAATAGGACGCAGTAATTTTTCGGGTAATCTTGCACTCAAATGACTTCCTAGCCAAATTCCAGGCACAGAGCCCATCAGTAAGCTGCCAAGCAACACAAAGTCCACATTTCCAAGCATCCAATGACCAAACCCTGCTACCGCCGTGAGCGGAATCGCGTGCGCTAAATCAGTGCCCACCACTTTAACGGTCAACATTCTAGGATATAAAAATAATAAGGCAACCGTGCCCAATGCCCCCGCACCAACAGAGGTGAGCGTAACCAATATACCAAGCACAGAACCGGTCAACACGGTTGCGGGAATTTGCCAGCGATCAAAACGCCCACGCTTAATTTCATCGATTTTTTCTTCTGTGGCTAACGCCATCTCAGTTTCATCATCAATCTCAATTACAATGCTGTGTTGATGTTTTTCACTTCGACGAATTAAAATACTTCTCACCAAAATAGACAACGCCGTTAACAACAAGGCAACGCCCAATGTCACTGTAATTATGCCCGTGGTTTCTTTACCAATATTCGCTAAATGTTGCAACACGTAAAGTGTTGCGATAGCAAAAGGTAAGCTCCCAACAGATAGCCACCTCACTACACGCCAATCCACAGAGCTATGTTTAGTATGATGAACCCAAACGCCTGTCGTTTTGGTTAATGCGGCAAAAAGTAAGTCTGTTCCGACTGCGGTTGCGGGTTTGAAGCCAAAGAGAAATACGAGAAGCGGTGTCATCAGCGACCCTCCGCCTACGCCTGTTAATCCTACGAGTAGACCGACGAATAAACCCGAAATCACATACCCTAAATTTAATGTAACCACTAACGTAATAGGCGTGACTAACGCATTTGAAATTATGCCACTTAAATCCATACTTTTTTTCCAATTCTCATTTGTTTAAAATCTCAAAATTCGCTAAATAGTAGATAACTATACACAATAAATAAAATGCTATTTTTAGATAATAGTATCTAAAAATAGCATATAGCTATACGACTATAGTGGTTATACCTTTTAGTTTTTCACTATCCCAATGTGCAATCGCCCACGTCAAAATATCAGCAACAGACGCATACTGTAATTGAGATGGCGGATCTTGACGAAGTAACGTGAGTAGTTGAACTAAAACATCACTAGGCGATTGTATATCAACCGCGCTGGCTAGCGTTGTTTTACTGAGCTTTTTCCCGTTTTTATCAATCAGTACAGGAAGGTGACAATAATTAGGCGAAGGAAGAGTGAGGCAATGTTGCAAGTAACATTGTTTTGGCGTTTCGTAGAGTAAATCGACCCCACGCACCACATCGGTAATGTGCTGACGCGCATCATCAATGACCACTGCAAATTGATAAGCAATAATAGCGTCTTTACGCTTTAAAATAAAATCCCCATAGTCTATAGCGACATTTTGAATGAGTTGGTCTTGAAGTCTATCATGAATACACAGCGTTTTATTTTCCACACGTAAACGCAGAGAATGCGGGAGAGAATGCGAGATAGCCGCGTTGCGACACGTTTTATCATACACACGAGAAAGATTTTTTCGAGAACACACACAGCGATATACGCGATTTTTTTTGATTAACTCAGCAAGAACGTCTTCGTATTCGCTAGTATGTAAATGTTGATAATCCACCTCACCATCCCAATGCAAGCCGAGTACGTCAAGTGTATGCAAGATATCACTGACAGCGCCCTGTACATTTCGGGGCGTATCTAAATCATCAAAACGCAATTTCCAAAGACCACCACACGCCCGTGCGTCTAAATAACTAGCCAGCGCCGTATAAACAGAACCTAAATGAAGTTGACCGGTCGGTGAAGGAGCAAACCGACCGATATAATTCGGTGTCAAAAGAGGCTTCACTACCCCATTTGTTTTTCACGAATTTCGTCTAACGTTTTACAATCGATGCACTGCGTTGCTGTAGGACGTGCTTCTAAGCGACGGATGCCAATTTCCACGCCACACGTTTCACAAAAACCGTAATCGCCTGATTCAATATCACTTAACGCATCTTCGATTTTTTTGATTAAACGCCGTTCACGATCTCGCGTACGCAGCTCTAAACTAAATTCAGATTCTTGCGTGGCGCGATCATTTGGATCAGGAAAATTAGATGCCTCGTCTTGCATGTGCATAACGGTACGATCCACTTCTTGCATCAACTCGTTTTTCCAA
The DNA here is from genome assembly GCA_900299045.1 of Methylococcaceae bacterium. GTDB lineage: Bacteria > Pseudomonadota > Gammaproteobacteria > Methylococcales > Methylomonadaceae > UBA10906. Next base: position 8,043 of record OMIH01000114.1, on the reverse strand, counting down.
TTTTTTAAAATCACCTCAAAATGTTTCAATTGAGTTTGACTCATGTACTCTTCACCGTCTTTTTCTTTGTACGGCACAAAACTAAACGGGGATGCGTGCGCTTTCACACTATTGGTCATTCATGACTCCTAAAGACAGATTTAAAACCGCGCATTTTTAGCAGAATAGTACACAGTAAGCAAGTTAAAACAATAAAAATGCCTATTTTGCATCAATTATGACACGATTGTGAACATTGAGATTACAATTAGCACTAACGAATTATTTAGACGGCAAAACTTTCACCACAACCGCACATGGCTTTAACATTGGGATTGTTAAATTTAAACGCCGCATTTAACCCGTCTTTTCGATAATCAATTTCAATGCCATTTAAAAAAGGTAAGTCGTTTTCGCTCACGACAATTTTGGTTCCCAATGACTCGAAGATTTGGTCTACATCCTCAAGCACATCGACATAATCCAAGACATAAGCAAAACCAGAACATCCTGATTTCTTTACGCCAAGACGAAGTCCCAATCCCTTGCCACGTTTTTCTAATTGCTGATTAATTTGCTGTGCTGCGCTTTGTGTCAATAAAATAGACATAATTTAATTTCCAAAAGAATGAATGATTTCAACAAATTTTAAAATTTCAGTTTCTGTATTGTGGTGACTCAAACTCACTCGAATCGCTGTTTGCGCTTTTTCAGGTGCGACTCCCATCGCAAGGAGCACAGGACTCGGTTCAGTTGCCCCACTAGCGCAAGCACTTCCACTTGAAACGGCAATGCCAAGTTGATCTAGTTTAAGTAGCACCCATTCACCATCAATATGATCAAGACCAAAAAGAACGGTATTAGGTAAGCGTTGCGTATGCGTGGAAAACAAAGTCACATGCGCATTTTTTAATAACTCGTTTTCTAAGCGTGTCCGTAAAGCCAACATGGTATTGTGTCTTTCATGTAGTTCACGTTTTGCAAGTTCCGCCGCTTTGCCAAAACCGACAATAGCTGCCACATTTTCCGTGCCAGAACGCAAATCCTGCTCTTGCCCTCCACCCACAATTAACGCATGAGGTGGAGTTGATTTATCAAAAATCAATGCACCACACCCTTTAGGGCCATAAATTTTATGACTAGAAATAGACAACCATTGCACGCCTAACTGTGAAAACGAGAGCGGTATTTTCCCCAATGCTTGCACCGCATCACAGTGCACACGAATACCGTGTGGCGTCAATTTCGAGGCAATGTCTTGAATGGCTTGTATCGTTCCTGTTTCGTTATTAGCAAACATTATCGATACAATATCGGGACGTGAATGAATTAATTGCTCAATCGCATCGCTTTCAATCACACCGACTGTATTCACAGGAATAATTTCCCATGATTGCGCACGTTTAGCCGCTTCCAATACTGACGGATGCTCTGTAGCGCCAATCGCTATTTTTGTCGACGACGCGCCGCACTGCAATGCGAAATTATTAGCCTCTGTGCCACCGCTAGTGAAAATGATTTGCGTAGGTGGTGCATCAACAAGTGCGGCAATTTGCTCGCGAGCCGTTTCAATCGCACTCTGTGCAATGCGCCCTAAAAGATGCACACTAGACGGATTTCCGTACATTGTTTTCAAAAAAGGCATCATTGCATCGAGTACACGCTCATCGAGCGGTGTTGTTGCATTATTATCAAAATAAATCATAACAGCCGCTCTCCCAAGCGTTTAGCGATATTATTTTGGTCGCATGTGTGGGAACAATAAAACATCACGAATGGAAGGCGAGTCCGTAAACAGCATCACTAAACGATCAATGCCAATGCCCTCACCTGCTGTGGGGGGCATACCGTGCTCAAGTGCCACAATGTAATCAGCATCAAAGTGCATCGCTTCATCGTCGCCCGCTTCTTTTTCATTCACTTGCTGCTGAAAACGCGCTGCTTGATCTTCAGCATCGTTTAACTCCGTAAAACCATTAGCAATTTCACGTCCACCCACAAAAAACTCAAAACGATCGGTCACATGCGGGTCATCATCACTGCGTCTTGCCAGTGGCGATACCTCGACAGGATACGCCGTGATAAACGTGGGGTGCATCAAGCGACTTTCCACTGTTTTTTCAAAAATTTCAATTTGAATTTTGCCTAAACCATAACCGTCTTTAATGGGAATGTTTAAGTTTTTTGCTACATTGACCGCAGCTTCGCGCGTTGAAATATCCTCTGCTGTTAAATGAGGATTAAAATGCAAGACAGAATCAAAGACGCTCATACGCGCAAAGGGTTTGCCAAAATCGTATTCTTCACCTTGATAAGAAATCACCGTATTGCCCACCACTTCTTGTGCAATACCGCGTAGCATCTCTTCGGTTAAATCCATTAATTCATGATACTCCGCATACGCTTGATAAAATTCAAGCATCGTAAATTCGGGATTATGGCGTGTTGATAAACCTTCATTTCTAAAGTTGCGGTTAATTTCAAATACGCGCTCAAATCCTCCCACAACAAGCCGTTTCAAATAGAGCTCTGGTGCGATACGCAAAAACATATCCATATCCAGCGCATTGTGATGCGTGGTAAACGGACGCGCTGTTGCTCCACCAGGGATTACCTGCATCATAGGCGTTTCCACTTCCAAAAACGCGCGTTGCGTGAGGAAGTTGCGAATATACGCGACAATTTTTGAGCGAATCAAAAACGTGTCGCGCGATTGGTGACTCATAATCAAATCTAAATACCGTTGACGGTATTTAATTTCTTGATCTGCAATACCATGGAACTTTTCAGGTAATGGGCGCAGGGCTTTTGTTAATAAACGAATCGCATCTACTTTAACGCTCAACTCACCGGTTTGCGTTTTAAAAAGTACCCCTTCTGCCCCTAAAATATCACCGATATCCCATTTTTTGAATTGATCGTTGTACACGCCTTCTGGCAAATTATCACGCGCCACATAAATTTGTAGCTGACCTGACATATCTTGCAAATGACTAAAACTCGCTTTGCCCATAATACGACGCGTCATCATGCGTCCCGCAATTTTGACACGCAAATGCGCCTCTTCGAGTTCTTCTTTAGACTTTTCATCGTATTTTGCAAGCAACTCTGCGACGACGACATCACGTCGAAAATCGGTTGGAAACGCAATGGTTTCCTCACGCAACGCGGTTAACTTTTCTCGGCGTTGGCGAATTTGTTCTTGCTCGTCTTGATGGTTATCGTGTTCGTCTGTCATGGTAGTCCTAAAATCTCAGTATAAAAATAAAAATGATTAGTCTGCATTTTTAAAAAATGCTTTGGTTATTTGTGATGCTGTTGAATGATCGACAATCGGTGCAGGATAAAAATTGCCTGTGTGTTTTTTGTCCCATTGATGAATCGTTTTTAAAGGAATGCCGCGCAGTTCTGGCACCCATTGATAAATATATTCACCATTGGCATCGAATTTTTGTTGCTGTAGCCATGGATTGAAAATACGAAAATACGGCTGTGCATCGCATCCAGTTGACGCCGCCCATTGCCAATTCCCATTATTTAAACAAGGATCGTAATCCACTAAATGTTGCGCAAAATAACGCTCACCCCATCGCCAGCTAATTCGTAAATCTTTCGTTAAAAACGACGCGACAATCATTCGCACACGATTGTGCATAAATCCCGTTGCATTTAATTCGCGCATTCCCGCATCGACAATAGGAAATCCTGTTCTGCCTTGCGTCCATGCGTCGAAATAATCCCGATTATTCTCCCACGGTAAATGATCAAATTTATCAATAAACGCATGACCAAACACATGGGGAAAATGATACGCAATATGCGTCAAAAAATCGCGCCAATAGAGTTGATGTATTAACGGATGCTCTACATCTAACGCACTAGCAATACCGCTAAATACTTCACGCACAGAAAGCGTGCCAAATTTCAAATGCGCTGAAAAATGGCTTGTGCTTTGTAAAGCCGGAAAATCACGCGTTTTTGCATACTCGGCGCATCGATGAATAGTTACTAATTGCTTGAGTGCTGGCATTCGCCCACCTTCAATGAGGCTGTGTTGAGCGCTCTTTTGTTCAATAAAATTGTCCAAATTAGCCGTTGATGCAACCGTTAAAAATTCACCACTCGCCAAAGGCGATGGCAAGGCAACACCCAAGTGACGCGCATTATTATAAAATGCTGTAAAGACTTTATACGCATTGCCGTCACCTTTGACTGCTTGTTCAGGCTCGTTTAGTAGCGCGTCTGGCGTGACAATTAAATCGATTTGCAACGCATGGCAAACGGTGGCAATTTCACTATCACGCGCTTGACTAAAGGGCGTGTAATCACGATTAAAAAATACCGCGTTAATGGCGTATTCACCGTGCAAACGCTTAATAACATCAACCGGCAATCCAGAAAAAAACGCTAAGTTTGCGCCTATTGACGCAAACTGATTCGCTAAATCGCCAAGCGATTGCACCATAAACTGTAAAGCGGGTTTACTTTGATAAGCGTGCGCGTTAATTTGCCTATCATCAAAAATGAAACACGCAATGACGCTACGCGAGTTACGGAGCGCCTCATTCAATGCCGTGTTATCAACTATACGCAAATCACGGCGAAAAATGAACAGTGACGTATCGTAGCGAGTCATATTAATAAATCACATTCCGTGTTTTTAAATCACTGTAAATATCATCAATAGATTGGGTATCTGCATCAAAATGAATCGGGGTAAATCCTTTATTCGTATTGACGCAAATTGCAATTAAACCCGCATGATTAATCGCTTCAATTAGAACATGATTCGCTGTTTCTAAAATCGTACAGGCATGCCCGTTATCAAACAAACGACGCTCAAGCAAATAAGCAACATCAAGACTTTGTTCACCCGTTAAATTGATCGCTGTCGCCACTTGGCTAAAGCGTGCCGCACGCTCCTGTGCGCTCACCGGTTGTACATTCACATTATCATCACTGCCGATAATCATACCAGCACCCACGGTGCTATTGGTTAGACGATCAATGATAATAAATGAGCCTGTGCCTTTATGGGTTTTATAATGATCAAAGACGACTGGCGCATTCACTGAAAAATGACAAACGCCAATTTCATTGAGCTGCAACACATTCGCGTCATGATGCTCAAGCGTATTCACATCAATACGACAATCAATCAATGAAACGAAACCTGATACACTGCGTGTAGCGAGTTTGATGACATATTGTTTCCCCATACTGAGCGGTTGCTCTGCCATCCAGACGATATTCGCTTTAAATTTATCCGCAACTGTGGGGGCGAGCGTTTGAACACCAATCAACGTATCACCGCGACTCACGTCAATTTCATCATTGAGCGTCAACGTCACCGCCATGGGCGCGAAAGCTTGTTCAAGTTCACCATCGTACGTCACAATCGATTTAATCGTACTAGATTTACCCGAAGGCATCGCGGTGACCGTGTCGCCTTTTCGAAAAATCCCCGCCGCAACGGTGCCGCAAAAGCCGCGAAAATCCAAATTTGGACGATTCACATATTGCACCGGAAAACGCGCATCGTCAAAATTACGGTCATTGGCAATTTCAATCGTATTAAGCGCTTCCATCAGCGGTTGCCCATCAAACCATGGCATATTATCGCTGGCATTAACCACATTATCCCCATCAAGTGCCGACATGGGAATAAAACGAATATCGTGCAAATCAAGCGTTTTGACAAAATGTAAATAATCCGATTTGATTTGATTAAATTTCGCTTCGCTGTACGCAACCAAATCCATTTTATTGATGGCAACCACAATGTGTTGAATGCCAAGCAATGATGCAATGAAACTGTGGCGTTTGGTTTGCGTTTGAACACCGTAACGTGCATCAATCAAAATAATCGCAAGATCACATGTTGACGCGCCTGTTGCCATATTACGTGTGTATTGTTCATGTCCGGGTGTATCAGCAATAATAAATTTACGCGTTGAGGTTGAAAAATAACGATAAGCTACGTCAATGGTAATCCCTTGTTCGCGTTCCGCCTGCAAACCATCTACTAAAAGTGCTAAGTCGATTTTTCCAGCGCCAGTTGTGCCAGATTTCACGCTATCCGCTTGCACAGCAGCAAGTTGATCTTCATAAATCATTTTTGAGTCATGTAAAAGTCGCCCAATAAGCGTGCTTTTACCGTCATCGACATTGCCACAAGTCAGAAAACGCACCAGTTCTTTGCGTTCGTGTTGCGCTAAATAGGCGTTAATATCAGTACTAATTAAATCAGATTGGTGTGACATGAATTATTCTCTAAAAATAGCTATTTTGTGTAAAATTTAAAAATACCCTTCGCGTTTTTTCTGTTCCATTGACCCCGCTTGATCGTGGTCAATTAAACGTCCTTGACGCTCTGAAGTCGTAGTTAATAACATTTCTTGAATAATCTCAGGCAACGTAGTGGCTTCTGATTCCACGGCGCCTGTCAATGGATAGCAACCCAGTGTCCGAAAACGCACTTTTTTCATTTCTACTTGTTCATGCTCACCAATAGGCATACGCTCATCATCCACCATAATCAGCATGCCGTCACGCTCAACGACAGGGCGCTCTTTGGCAAAATACAGCGGTACGATTGGAATATTTTCTAAATGAATGTATTGCCAAATATCAAGCTCCGTCCAATTTGACAGCGGAAATACGCGAATGCTCTCGCCTTTGTCAATTTTACCATTGTAGATATTCCAAAGCTCAGGGCGTTGATTTTTGGGATCCCAGCGATGATTTTTATCACGAAACGAATACACACGCTCCTTTGCACGCGATTTTTCCTCATCACGGCGAGCGCCACCAAATGCGGCGTCAAATTGGTATTTATTTAATGCTTGCTTCAAGCCATCGGTTTTCATGACGTCAGTATGTTTTTTGCTGCCATGCACAAACGGACTAATGTTCATGTCCACCCCGTCTTGATTTACATGCACAAGTAAATCTAAACCAAGTTCTTTCACTCTCTTATCTCGAAATTCGATCATCTCTTTGAATTTCCACGTCGTATCAATGTGCATCATGGGAAACGGTGGACGCGCAGGATAAAAAGCTTTCATGGTCAAATGCAACATCACCGCAGAGTCTTTACCAATCGAATACAGCATGACAGGCTTTTCAAATTCAGCAGCCACTTCACGAATGATGTGGATACTTTCGGCTTCGAGTTGTTTTAAATGGGTTAATTTATAATCTGTCATTAAAAATCCGTTGAAATTAAAGGCTTGAATAGATTTATTCTAACACGTTATCGATAAATTTAGTGGCGACCTGTATGACCAAATCCACCTTCACCACGATGACTGGCATCAAAATCGGTGACTTGTTCAAATTGCACTTGCACCACCGGCACAAACACCATTTGCGCGATGCGCTCGCCTACGTTAATTTCAAATGCGTCGCTACCGCGATTCCAACACGATACAAACACTTGACCTTGATAGTCGCTGTCAATTAATCCGACTAAATTACCGAGTACAATACCGTGTTTGTGACCCAGTCCTGAACGCGGTAGCAACACCGCAGCGAGTGAATTATCAGCAATGTGAATAGCGAGTCCGGTTGGAATTAACACCGTTTCACCGGCATGCAGTGTAATTTTTTCGTCTAAACAGGCACGTAAATCAAGACCTGCGGAGCCTTGCGTTGCATATTCGGGAAGTGGAATACTTTGACCTAAACGGTCATCTAAAATTTTGAGCTGAATCGTTGGCATCATGGACGTTACGTAAAATGAAAAGTAAAGGGTTTTAGTGTAGCACAGAAAAGGATGTCATTTTTTCACGTCTTGCAAATTAAAAACGCTCCCTCTATAATCAATGCCCGTTTTTAGGTTCTACTTTATTTTTTGAATTTAGTGGATTAAACGGGAAATCGGTTCAAATCCGATACTGCCCCCGCAACTGTAAATAAGTTAAGAATCATCGTGTTACCACTGTGCTATAACGGGAAGGTGATGATTTTAGGTCAATAAAACCGCTTATAAGTCAGGAGACCGACCTTCAAATGCACATTCTATGCAGCGGAGGGCTAGCATTCAAGAAAACATCGAAGTGT
>OMIH01000113.1 GCA_900299045.1 Methylococcaceae bacterium | reverse complement strand
CTCGTGGGCTCGGAGATGTGTATAAGAGACAGGATTTATATCGTCGCGTCATTAATCGTAATAATCGTTTGAATCGTTTGCTTGATTTGAGCGCTCCAGACATCATTGTGCGTAACGAAAAACGTATGTTACAAGAGTCTGTTGATGCGTTACTTGATAATGGTCGTCGTGGTCGTGCCATTACAGGAACAAATCGTCGTCCATTAAAGTCACTTGCGGATATGATTAAAGGCAAGCAAGGACGTTTTCGTCAAAATTTGCTTGGAAAACGTGTTGATTATTCGGGGCGTTCTGTTATCGTCGTTGGACCGTCATTGCGATTACATCAATGTGGATTACCTAAAAAAATGGCTTTGGAGTTATTTAAGCCATTTATTTTTAGTAAATTACAATTCCGTGGTTTAGCGACAACGATTAAAGCGGCTAAAAAGATGGTTGAGCGCGAAGGTGCTGAAGTTTGGGATATTTTGGAAGAAGTTATTCGAGAGCATCCCATTTTACTTAACCGTGCACCAACCTTGCATCGTTTAGGTATTCAAGCGTTTGAGCCAACGTTAATTGAAGGTAAGGCAATTCAATTGCATCCGTTAGTATGTAGTGCGTTTAACGCGGATTTTGACGGTGATCAGATGGCGGTACACGTTCCATTATCAATTGAGGCGCAATTAGAAGCGCGTACGTTGATGATGGCAACCAATAATATTTTATCGCCCGCTAATGGTGAGCCGGTTATCAATCCGTCTCAAGACGTTGTTTTGGGGCTTTATTATATTAGCCGTGAAAAAATGAATGCGATTGGTAATGATACGCAAAAGCATCCGAGAATTTTTGAAAGTGTCAGTGAGGTTCACAAAGCATTAGCGGAAAATGTAGTTGAATTTCAGACAAAAATTCAGTTGCGTATTACAGAAAAAGTAACAGATGCAGATGGACAAATAAGTCATAAAACGCATCGCGTCACGACAACGGTTGGACGTTCATTGATTTGGGAAGTGATTCCTAAAGGTATGCCGTTTGATTTAGTTAACTGTGATATGACAAAGAAAAATATTTCCCGTCTTATTAACTATAGTTACCGCTATATGGGCAACAAAGATACGGTAATACTCGCTGATCAATTAATGTATCTTGGTTTCAAATGTGCTACCCGATCTGGGATTTCGTTTGGTATTGAAGATATGGTTATTCCGGCTAAGAAAGACGAAATTTTAGCGGCATCAAATGCGGAAGTAAAAGAAATTCAAAGTCAGTATGCGTCAGGTCTTGTGACCGATGGTGAGCGTTATAATAAGGTTGTTGATATTTGGTCGCATGCGAATGATCAAATTGCTAAGGTGATGATGGACGGTCTTGGTAAAGAATCCTATACCGACGAAGATGGTGAGATTAAAGAGCAAAAATCATTTAACTCTGTGTTTATGATGGCAGAATCAGGCGCGAGGGGTTCTGCAGCGCAGATTCGTCAGTTAGCGGGTATGCGTGGTTTGATGGCTAAACCAGATGGTTCTATCATCGAAACACCAATTACAGCAAACTTCCGTGAAGGTCTTGACGTATTACAGTATTTTATTTCAACACATGGTGCGCGTAAAGGTTTAGCGGATACCGCATTAAAAACAGCGAATTCTGGGTATTTGACACGTCGATTAGTTGATGTTGCACAAGATTTGGTGATTAGTTCGCAAGATTGCGGCACCAATAATGGATTGTCTATGACGCCTATTATTGAGGGTGGCGATGTTGTTGAGCCCTTATCTGAGCGCGTTTTAGGTCGAATCGCTGCGCATGATGTCATGGATAAGGCAGGTGAAAATATTCTTGTTCCAAAAGGCACATTGCTTGATGAAGACTGGGTATTGAAACTTGAAAAAAATAGTATTGATCATGTTTTAGTTCGCTCAATTATTACTTGTGAAAGTCGTCATGGTGTTTGTGCGGCTTGTTATGGTCGTGATTTAGGGCGAGGGCATTTAGTTAATATCGGTGAAGCAGTTGGTGTTATCGCAGCGCAGTCAATTGGCGAGCCCGGTACACAGTTAACGATGCGTACTTTCCATATTGGTGGTGCTGCATCACGAGCTGCAGCTATTAGTAATGTTCAAGTGAAATCAGCAGGTACGGTACGTCTAAGTAATTTGAAAAGTGTTATTAATCGCGAAGGTAATTTAGTGGCGGTTTCGCGTTCAGGTGAGGTAGGCGTTGTTGATGAATATGGTCGTGAGCGTGAACGTTACAAAATTCCGTATGGTGCGGTTCTTTCCAAGAAAGAAGACGAGCGCGTAGAGGCGGGCGAGATTATCGTCACTTGGGATCCATTTACGCATCCAGTTATCACGGAAGTGGATGGGATTGTTGAGCTAAAAGATTTCGTTGATGGTATTACGGTGCAAACGCAATCTGATGAGATAACAGGGTTGAGCTCACTTGTTGTTATTGATCCAAAGCAACGTGGTAGTGTGGGTAAAGAGTTGCGACCTATGGTGAAATTACTCGATACCAATGGTGATGCGACTTATTTGCCAGGTACGGATATTACGGCTCAGTACTTTTTACCCGCAGGCGCTATTGCTGGTATTAAGGATGGTGGTGAGGTAAAAATTGGTGACGTTTTAGCACGTATTCCACAAGAATCAAGTAAAACGCGTGATATTACAGGTGGTTTGCCACGTGTTGCTGATTTATTCGAAGCGCGTAAGACTAAAGATCCTGCGATTCTTGCAGAGTCTAGCGGTACCATTTCGTTTGGAAAAGAAACTAAAGGCAAGCAACGTGTTACGATTACGGATTCTAACGGTGAGCAATTTGAAACTTTGATTCCAAAATGGCGGCATATCACCGTATTTGAGGGCGAGCAAGTTGAAAAAGGTGAGACTATTGCAGAAGGTGAGTTAACACCGCATGATATCTTACGCTTACGTGGTGTTGAGGAATTAGCGAATTATTTAGTTAAGGAAATTCAAGATGTTTATCGTTTGCAAGGTGTGAAAATTAATGATAAGCATATTGAGGCAATTATTCGTCAAATGTTGCGCAAAGTTGAAATTACGGCATCAGGTGATACAAGCTTCTTGAAAGGTGAGCAAGTAGAACGTGCTGCGATGCGTGAGGAAAACGACCGTGCAGAGGCAAATGGAAAAATTCCCGCTAGCTATGATTCTATTTTGCTTGGCATTACTAAGGCTTCTCTAGCCACAGAGTCGTTTATTTCAGCAGCATCATTCCAAGAAACGACGCGTGTGCTTACAGATGCGGCAGTACGCGGATTGAGTGATAGTCTACAAGGATTAAAAGAAAACGTTATTGTGGGACGTCTAATTCCTGCAGGAACGGGTTTGGCTTATCATGAAAGTAGACGTAAAAGACTTGAAACAGCTGAAGCGGTTAGCGATGTTGAGTTGTCGTCAAATATTGATGTAGATGATGTAGAAGAAGCACTTAAGCAAGCCTTAAACATTTAAGGCTTGACCTAATATAAAATAGTCAGTATTATAGCCTGCTGTAGTCAGCCATTGTGTTTTACGTTGTTAAAGCCAGTCGTGCCGTTATTGGTAGGTTATTCTATTGATCTGACAGTTAAAATATATTTTGGAGTAGAAATATGGCCACGATCAATCAATTGGTCCGCAAGCCTCGAGCTAAAAAAATAGAAAAAAGTAACGTTCCAGCTTTGGAAGCTTGTCCTCAGCGTCGTGGCGTTTGTACTCGTGTTTACACGACAACCCCTAAAAAACCGAATTCTGCGCTTAGAAAAGTAGCTCGTGTTAGATTAACTAACGGTGCGGAAGTGAGTAGTTATATTGGTGGTGAAGGTCATAACCTTCAAGAGCATTCCGTGGTTTTAATTCGCGGTGGTCGTGTAAAAGATTTGCCAGGTGTGCGTTATCACGTTGTTCGTGGTAGTTTAGATGCCTCTGGTGTTAATAATAGAAAATGTGGACGTTCTAAATACGGAACGAAGCGTCCTAAAAGCTAATTTTATTTGGTAAGTAAATGTCAAGAAGAAGAATAGCTACAAAAAGAGAAATTATTCCAGATCCAAGATTTGGTAGCTTAATGCTAACTAAGTTTATGAATATGATTATGGAAAGTGGCAAAAAATCAGTTGCTGAAAGTATTATTTACGGTGCCTTGGGTGTTATTGAGGGTAAAGGTCATGAAGCACCTTTGGAGGTTCTCTCAAAAGCACTAGAGAATGTACAGCCACGTGTTGAGGTAAAATCTCGCCGTGTTGGTGGTGCAACATATCAAGTGCCTGTTGAAGTACGTCCTTCTCGCCGCATGGCGCTTGCAATGCGTTGGTTGATTGATGCTTCGCGTAAAAGAAATGAGCGTACTATGGCGTCTAAGTTAGCTGGTGAATTGCTAGATGCGTTTGAGAGCAGAGGCTCTGCTGTAAAGAAACGCGAAGATACACATCGTATGGCTGAAGCGAACAAAGCTTTCTCTCATTACCGTTGGTAATTCATAGGTTGATGGTTAATTGTGGCGCGTAAAACACCAATAGAACAATATCGCAATATTGGTATTATGGCGCATATTGACGCTGGAAAGACCACAATAACAGAGCGAATACTTTATTACACAGGCATTTCCCATAAAATGGGGGAGGTTCATGATGGTGCTGCAGTCATGGACTGGATGGTTCAAGAGCAGGAGCGTGGTATAACAATCACCTCTGCAGCAACCACCTGTTTTTGGAGTGGAATGCGTAATCAATATAAACAGAGTCGTATTAATATTATTGATACACCTGGGCATGTTGATTTTACCATTGAGGTTGAGCGTTCGTTAAGAGTGCTTGATGGCGCTTGTGCTGTTTTTTGTGCTGTGGGGGGTGTAGAGCCTCAGTCTGAAACGGTCTGGCGTCAAGCAAACAAATATAATGTGCCGAGATTAGTTTTTATCAATAAGATGGATCGAATTGGTGCTGACTTTTTTGGTGCGGTTGAGCAAATTAAATCACGATTAAATGCAAATCCTGTGTTGCTTCAATTGCCAATTGGCAAAGAAGATAATTTTGAGGGTATTATTGATTTATTGAGCATGCGTGCCATATATTGGCATGATTCAACAATGGGAATGTCGTTCGACGAATTTCCTATACCTGCTGAACTACTAGAAGATGCCAACAGGTGGCGAGAAAAGCTTATTGAAATTGCGGCGGAATCTGATGATTGCTTAATGGAACAGTATTTGGATACAGGTGCGTTAAGTGATCTTGATGTGAAGCGCGGAATTAAGCAATTGACCATTTCAAGCGAAATTGTTCCTGTATTATGTGGTTCAGCCTTTAAAAATAAAGGCGTTCAAGCGCTGTTAGATGCTGTCTTGGATTATCTTCCTTCGCCAGTGGATGTTAAACCTGTAAAAGGTGTGTCTTTTGATGCGTCGTCTGATTTGACTAGATCAGCGTCGGATGATGAATGCTTTGCTGCGTTGATTTTTAAGATAGCTACAGATCCTTTCGTAGGGGTTTTGTCTTTCTTTAGGGTGTATGCGGGGAGTCTTTCTGTGGGAGATGTTGTTTATAATCCTATAAAGATGAAACGTGAGCGCATAGGTCGGATAGTACAAATGCACTCCAATAGCAGAGAAGAGGTTAAAGAAGTATTTGCTGGGGATATTGCAGCTATTATCGGTTTAAAAGATGTGGCAACTGGTGATACATTGTGTGACATGAAAGAAGTTATTATATTAGAGAAAATGACTTTTCCTGAGCCTGTCATATCAATAGCCATTGAACCACGAACTAAGGCAGATCAAGAAAGAATGATTGTTGCCTTAGAAAAATTATCTCAAGAAGATCCTTCATTTAAGACAACTGCTGATCCAGATTCTGGGCAGACGATCATATCTGGAATGGGGGAGTTGCATTTGGATATCATTGTTGACCGCATGAAGCGCGAGTTTAATGTGGGGGCAAATGTAGGAAATCCTCAAGTTGCTTATCGTGAAACGCTTAGTAAAGAAGTTGTACACGAAACTAAATTTGAGCGTCAGTTAGCAGGCAAGGGGCAGTATGCGCATGTTTTTTTAAGGGTTGAGCCTATGGAGAGAGGCGATGGCTACTTATTTGTCAATGAGATGAATGGCAATGCGTTACAACTCGATTATGTTTCTGCTGTTGATAAAGGTGTTCAAGATCAGTTAAAAAGTGGTATCCTAGCAGGATATCCAATGTTAGATTTAAAAGTCACATTGTTTGATGGTTCTTATCATGATGTTGATTCAAGTGAGGCTGCTTTTCGTACAGCAGGGTCAATGTGTTTTAGAGAATGCGCTAAAGCAGCTAATCCTACTTTATTAGAGCCTCTGATGTCTGTTGAAATCACAACTCCTGATGAGTACATGGGAGATGTTGTAGGTGATATTAGTAAAAGGCGTGGTGTTATTCAGTCGATGAAAGATGTAGCGTCTGCAAAAGTGATTAACTGCGAAGTGCCATTGTCTGAGATGTTTGGCTATGCGACTGATTTGCGATCCTCTACACAGGGTCGTGCAACGTATAGCATGCAGTTTAAAAAATACAGTGAAGCGCCAGCTCATATTACTGAAGCAATTATTAAGAAATTTTCGTAAAATTTTGAATTATTTTTAAGGTGTAACTCATGGCTAAAGAAAAGTTTTCGCGTAGCAAACCGCATGTAAACGTAGGTACAATTGGTCACGTTGATCATGGTAAAACAACGTTAACAGCGGCTTTAACAAGTGTAATGGCAAAATTACACG
>OMIH01000112.1 GCA_900299045.1 Methylococcaceae bacterium | reverse complement strand
GACAAAAGAGCGATGACCGTATTTTATTATTTATCTATTTGATTTAATGCGATTTTATGGCAAATATAGATGAAGGAAATGAGTGATGCCAAAAAGTGGGATAGGATTACATTTTAATGGACGTAATCAATCTATGCAATTTATAAAACAGACGTATTTTTAAATAGTTAGACATAATTTGCACGAAAACAGCTTAAGTAAGAAACCCGATGAGAAAATGAAATTTAATGAAATTTGCAGAAAATAGGGATATATAATATTTCGCATAATGTATATTATGTTAAATAAATGATGAAATGGCATACAATACGGTCGAAAAAAATAGGAAAAAATCTAACTCATTGATTTGCATTATCCCCTCAAATAAAAAACATAAAATGCTACATATTGAGTTTATTTCATGGATATAATCTATATATTGATAAATAGCCTTCAACCTTCAAAAAAAATCCCATGACTAAACCAGCAAAAATTGCGCCTATTTCAGATGCGTTAGCCCAAATTCCTTTTCAATCAACATCTCTTGATATTTGGGATACGAAATACCGTTTAAAAAACAAAGATGGTTCCATTATTGATCAAAATATGGATGAAACCTATCAACGTGTGGCAAAAGCACTTGCCGATGTCGAGTTAAGTCCAAATCAACAAGAACAGTATTATCATGATTTTTTATGGGCATTGCGCCAAGGCGCTATTCCCGCAGGTCGAATCATGTCCAATGCGGGGGCTTTAGCGCATAAACCCGCTACCTCAACAATCAACTGCACTGTATCGGGTACGATTCACGACAGTATGGATGACATTTTAGCGAAAGTTCACGAGGCGGGATTGACCTTAAAAGCTGGTTGCGGAATTGGCTATGAATTTTCAACATTGCGCCCTAAAAATGCTTATGTATCGGGTGCTGGCGCTTATACGTCAGGACCTTTATCCTTTATGGATATCTACGATAAAATGTGTTTTACCGTTTCTTCTGCAGGTGGTCGTCGTGGGGCGCAAATGGCAACATTTGATATTGGTCACCCTGATGTGATTGATTTTATTCGTGCAAAACGTGAAGATGGGCGACTTCGTCAATTCAATTTATCGCTGCTGATTACGTCTGAATTTATGAATGCAGTCAAAAACGATGAATTGTGGGCGTTTTCATTTCCCGTTACGCAAAAAGAAATTGATCGAGAAAACTTTGACGTAAATGACTCGACGCAAATTTTATGGCGTGACCTGCCCAATAAAGCTGACTATGCCACAAATGAGGCTGGACTGTGTGCGTGTCATGTGACCAAAACCATGCCAGCTCGTCGTTTATGGGACATTATTATGAGTTCCACCTATGACTACGCAGAACCAGGATTCATTTTGATTGATAAAGTGAATGAATTGAATAACAACTGGTTTTGTGAGAGCATTCGAGCGACTAATCCTTGCGGTGAACAACCCCTACCCGCTTACGGCAGTTGTTTGCTTGGCTCTATTAATTTAACCGGTTTTGTGCGCGACCCTTTTACCGATAAAGCCTCTTTTGATTGGGCACGTTATCGCAAAACCATTCAAATTTTTACACGAATGCTCGATAACGTCGTTGAAATTAATGGTCTTCCTCTCCCCGAGCAACGCGATGAAATTACCAATAAGCGTCGTCATGGCATGGGCTATTTGGGATTAGGGTCAACCGTAACGATGCTAGGCATGAAATACGGTGATCAGCACTCTATCGACTTTACAGAAAAAGTGACACAAGTATTAGCAATCGAAGGCTGGAAAGCAGGTCTGCATTTAGCCAAAGAAAAAGGTGCCGCGCCCATTTTACAAAAAATATTTAAAGTAACGGGCGAAATGCTCCATAAACGCCCAGAAATGCGCAAAGATGGTTATAAAATTGGTGATGATATTCGCGGCAGTGTACTTCATGCAAAATACAGTCGTTATATGCAGCAATTAGCGCAGATTGAGCCTGAATTAGTGATGCAATTAGCCGAAACAGGTGCACGGTTTACGCATCACAGCTCCATTGCACCAACAGGCACTATTTCGCTGTCGCTTGCAAATAACGCAAGTAATGGCATTGAGCCCAGTTTTGCGCATCATTATTCGCGCAACGTCATTCGCGCTGGCAAAAAATCAAAAGAAAAAGTCGATGTTTTCTCTTATGAGTTACTCGCTTACCGTGAGCTCGTGAACCCAAATGCGATGCCCTATAATGACGCCGACCCCCTGCCCGATTACTTTATTTCTGCCGATACCGTAACACCAAAACAACACGTTGATATTCAGGCGGCAGCACAAAAATGGATTGATTCCTCTATTTCAAAAACGGCGAATGTCCCAACCGATTATCCGTATGAAGACTTTAAATCAATTTATGAATACGCTTACGATAAAGGCTTAAAAGGCTGTACTACATTCAGATTTAATCCAGAAGTTTTCCAAGGCGTGCTTGTTAAAGAATCAGATTTAGAAAACACGACGTATCAATTTACCCTTGACGACGGTACAAACGTTGAGTTCAAAGGAAATGATGAAATTGAATATGATGGTGAAATTCACAGCGCCGCTAATTTATTTGATGCGCTAAAAGAAGGCTATTACGGAAAACTTTAAGTTTTATGAGAATAAAAATTCAACATGGACGCATTATCGATTACGCTAATCGACTAGACAGTGTAGGCGATATTTATATTGCCGATGGTCAAATTGTTGCCATTCATGAAGCGCCTTTAAATTTTCAATTTGATACAGTAATTGATGCCACAAATAAAGTAGTCTGCGCAGGTTTTGTAGATTTAAGTGTACGGCTCGCAGATGTGTCTAAAGAAACAAAAGTGGCGGCTAGTGCTGGTGTGACGACGTTTTGTGTTCAACCTGATATTTCGCCCATTATTGATACGCCAGAGGTCGTTAAACACTTAGATGACGTAGCAAAACAAGCCAATTACGCTTCATGCCGATTTATTGGCGCCTTAACGCAACATCTTAACGGTAGCGAATTAAGTTCAATGCTCTCGCTGCAACAATCGGGTTGTATTGCTATTAGCAATGGCGAATTTCCAGTCAAAAATTTGCTGGTTTTACGCCGTGCAATGGAATACGCGGCAAGCCATAATTTATTATTTATGTACCGCCCTAACGAATTTAGCCTAAGTAATGGCGGGTGTGCTCATGAAGGTACTATGGCAACACGCTATGGCTTGCCAAGCATCCCCGATTCAGCGGAAACCATTGCATTAGAACAATGCTTAGAATTAGTTGAATTAACGGGATGTCGCGTTCATTTTGGTCAATTAAGCTCTAAACGTGCTGTCATTAAACTTCAGCAAGCCAGAAAATATGGCTTACATGTCACCGCTGATGTGGCTATGCACCAATTGCATTTAACGCAAGATGATGTCGTCCCTTTTAATAGTAATTATCATGTACTGCCCCCCCTGCGTGATGCGCAAGATTTAGCCTATCTTCGTCATGGTGTCAAAAATGGCATCATCGACAGTATTTGCTCTCATCATCAACCGCATAATTTAGATGCAAAATTAGCGGCTTTTCCAGAAACCAAAGCGGGTATTTCTACGTTAGAAACCCTACTGCCGCTCTTGTTGCGACTGGTTGACCAAAAAATGATGGATTTACCGCACGCGTTATCGTTAATCAGTGAAAAACCAGCCACTATTTTAGGGTTGAACACGGGGAAAATTGCCATTGGATTACCTGCGGATATTTGCATTTTTGATCCAAACGCAACATGGCAAGCGAATACAGAAAATTGGCGCAGTGAAGGTATTAACACGCCTTATTGGGAAGACACACTCACAGGGCGTGTTACACACACCCTGCAATCGGGTAAAGTGATATTCAATTTGGCGAACGCTTAATTACCATAACATCCCACACACCATGACCAAGGCGTATGCCACGTTGCTCAAATTTTGTGAGTGGTCTATAGTCTGGACGCGCACAATAATCATTTGTTGGACTGAGATTTTGAAAATGTGGCGCACGATTTAAAATCTCAACCATCCACTCCGCATAATTTTCCCAATCCGTTGCCGCATGAAAATACCCTTCGGGGGCGAGTTTTTGTGCTAATAATTCCACAAAACTATCGCGTACAATACGACGTTTAAAGTGTTTTTTCTTGTGCCATGGATCGGGGAAAAATAAATGCACGCCCGCCAAACTGCCGTCGCCTACACACTGCTCTAATATTTCAATTGCATCATGGCAATAAATACGGACATTGGTTAATTGAAGTGACTCAATTAACATCAGCAAATGTCCAACGCCTGCGCGATGCACTTCAATCCCAAGATAGTTCGTTTCGGGATTTTCTGCAGCCATTTTCGCCAAACTATCACCGTTACCAAAACCAATTTCCACAATCAGCGGCGCTTTCCGCCCAAAAACGGTGTCGAAATCAATTTGCTCCTGAGTAAAATCAAGGCAATAAAGTGGTGAGTGATTTTCTAATGCAAAACTTTGTCCCGGTGTCACCCTGCCCTTGCGTCTTACAAAACTGCGAATGCGTGGCGGCACATTGGTATTTTCAAATGTCATAAATATTAAGCGCGATAGGTGTCGTTTTGTTCAAGTTGAGTGATGGCATGTTTGATTTTTGCTTCAATTTCTGGCGTTAATTCATTATTCTTATAAATTTTTTCCAGTAAACCTTCAGCGACCAACGCTTCTTTAATCCAGCGTTTCATTACTCGATAATTCGCATAACTTGATGTGGTTTCATCTGTTTTTGGATTTTTTAGCCCTTTTTTAGCGGCAACCACTTTTAATGGCGCGTCCTCTATTTTTTCTGCTTTAGTGGTCGCGTCGGGTTTGACCAACAATTTTGATTCAATATTAGGCATCAAAGGAGGTGGCGCGGTAAACGCCGCGGCACTCGGCATATCTGTTTTTTTCGCTACATTGTTTACATCACTCATTGCGGTATAAATTACATACGTTGCATAAATCACAATCAATACATAAATGATTTCTGTCATGGTCTTTTCTCCTCAAAAAATAAAAATTGTAGCGAATAATCTACAAATGTAATCCCATTGCATGTTTAGCTAAAATACTTTTTGCAAAAGGAAGGGTATCTAGTAATGTTAAGCCTAAATTACGCACAGCGGTCAAGGCAAGCCAATCATTTGAAAAAATATGCACTAAGGTATCCGTAAATTGGATGGTGCGTGCTTGGTCGCTTTCACGTTTTTTGGCGTAACTCGCTAGAAACTCAGGTGCACCAATATCTTTATCGCGTTGCGCGACAATCATCGCGGCTAGCGCCATGACATCTCGCAAGCCTAAATTAAACCCCTGTCCTGCAACGGGATGAAGTTGATGCGCTGCGTTGCCAATAATCACCGCACGATTAGCCACAATCTCTGCTGCGCGAATCAGCGATAAGGGGAACGCATGTCTTGGTGCATCTAGGCGCAACGCGCCCAAGCGATAACCAAAACATTGCTGGAGTTCATTGATAAATGCTTCTTCACTGCCTTGCAGCAATGTTTGTGCATCGTCACCTTTGCGCGTCCACACAACCGCGCATTGATGTGTTCCTAACGGTAATAACGCTAACGGTCCTGATGACGTAAAACGCTCATACGCCACATTTTGATGTGGTCGTGACGTGGTAATGGTCGTCACGATAGCGGATTGTGCGTAATCCGTGCGATGTTGCGTCATATTTAATAATTGTCGCACTGAAGAATGTCCACCATCGGCACCAATCACTAATTTTGCGCGTAAGTTAATCGACTCTTGTGCTGATTTTAAACTCACAAAGACTGCATGTTCATCAGCCATAATACCCACCACACGCGTAGAATAAAATACCGTCGTATGTTGGCATTCAGCCACATGGTTAGCGAGGTGACTTTCTAAATCACGCGCTGCAATCACATAGCCTAATGCCGGCACATTTTCTTTTTTAGCCGATAAGTGTGTTTTGCCAAAATGACCTTGGTCGGAAACATGAATTTTTTCAATTGGTGTTGCTGCGTGTGAAATACCATCCCATAAATTAAGCGCTTTCAACGCATCCACGGTGCCGGCGGCAAGCGCTAAAGCACGATCTCCTAGTGCCGCGTTATCGAGCGTATGGCGCGACTGTGCCTCGATAATAGCGATTTTAAGTCCTGTATGCCGTAGCGAAAGTGCAAGACAATTACCCGCCAAACCGCCGCCGACAATAATTAAATCAACGTCCATTTTTCGCCTCTGCCATTAACGCTTCAATTTCAATAATGGTTTTAGGTACTTCATGTGTGAGAATCTCGTGACCCTCTTTTGTCACTAAGACGTCATCTTCAATGCGAATTCCAATGCCGCGCCATTTTTTATCAACCGCTTTACAGTTTTCAGGAATATAAAGTCCAGGCTCCACGGTCAGCACCATTCCGGCTTGAAGCAATCGCCATTCTTGATTCACCTTGTAATCGCCCACATCGTGAACATCCATGCCAAGCCAGTGACCAATACGGTGCATATAAAATGGCTTATATTTTTCATTTTTGATTAATTTAGACACATTGCCTTTAAGCAATCCCAATTTAACCAAGCCTTTTGTT
The DNA here is from genome assembly GCA_900299045.1 of Methylococcaceae bacterium. GTDB lineage: Bacteria > Pseudomonadota > Gammaproteobacteria > Methylococcales > Methylomonadaceae > UBA10906. The sequence goes on along the minus strand of OMIH01000112.1, from coordinate 3,844 downwards.
AACACTTCAACGGATGCGTCATGGGCGGCATTCCACGGTACATTGGGTTTGATTTGTTCAATAGCGGCTAGTTGTGCATCTAACACTAATTGATAGAGAAGTGCTTGTGGTTCACTGAATTTACCTGAAACGGGAAAAGTGCGCGTAATGTCTGCGGCATAATGATCGCATTCCGCGCCCGCATCAATGAGCAGTAAATCACCATTTTTTAATTTTTCGTTATTTTCTGTGTAGTGAAGTGTGCAGGCATTTTTGCCGCTGGCAACAATCGACGGATAAGCGACATGACGCAAACCTGATTGCATAAAATGATGCACGATGTCCGCTTCCACTTGGTATTCGTAACGCCCAGCCGCACATAACTGCATCGCTTTCACGTGCGCCTTTGCACTCACTTGCGCAGCGTAGCGCATGAGCTTTAATTCAGCAGGACTTTTAAACAAACGCATTTCATGCAAAATAGGCTCAATGGACGCTAATTCAGCAGGTGCGACCACCCCACTGCGTGACTGACTGCGAATGTGGCGGATCCATTCTTGCAAACTATGATCTAAATCCGTATCACGCCCCATGGGATAAAACACTTTCGTTTTATTTTCAAGCATGCCCGACACAATATCATCAATGTCGTCGATGGGAAATGAATCGTCCGCACCAAAATGCGTAATAGCACCTTCAAGTCCGGCATGTGCGCCTTCCCAAAGGGCTTTTTTTTCATCAAATTCTCGGCAAAATAAAATATATTCACCTTGAGCGCGACCTGGAATAAAAACCGCTAACGCATCAGGCTCGTTAAAACCGGTTAAATAATAAAAATCGCTGTCTTGTCGAAAAGGGTAATCCACGTCCCGATTTCGTACTCGCACGCCCGCGCTACTAATTAACGCAATATTGCCTTTCCCAATGCGTTGCATGAGCTGTTTTCGGCGTTTTTTAAATTCAGATTGATTCATCTTATTGCTCAGAAAAATTGTCACGCAACGCAAGCACAGCCGCGCGTAAATATTCAGTTAATTCCGTAAAATCGTTTTCGGCATCTTCATCATCTAACGCAATATCGCTGTCCAATTTTGTTATTTCAGCCACATCTTTTAAAATTTCCTGCGTTTGCACCGAAAACGCGGTGGCCGTATTGGCAAACCCTACGCCAAGTAATAAGCCTTTACACCATTCTCGAAGTGCTTCAACGCGCTCACCTAACGCAGAATCTTCTTCATCGGGCAGAAAAATGTCAAATTCAAATTCATCATTGAGTAGCACATCTTGCGTATCTTCAAATAAACCATCTAAAACCGCCTTATGCTCATCATTTATCGGCGGTGAGTGACGAAGTAATTCTTCTCGCCACTGCGTACGGCTAAAATTGATATTGACGGCTAATAAGCCGCTCGCCATTCCCTGCGCCTGTGCGGCGGATAAATCTGCGTCATATTGCCCTAAAAGAGCGTCAATTGTTGCGTAACTCATTTTCTCCACATAATAATGTTGTACTACTAAAATAAAAATAACACCTATGCTACCATTGTTCACTGAATTGAATACCATTTCGTGCGTATTTTTGTGTGATAAACACTAAAATGCCTGTTCTTAATAAACTTTACACTTTGATGCAATGAAACCAATCGTACCCTACCCTGATGAAGAATTAAAATCCTTAGAAAGAAATCTTGATGCGCTTATTGGCGAATATAATCACATCAAAGTAGAAAATATGTCTTTAAAAACAAAACAAGATGCGCTTGTGCGTGAAAAAGCCAAGTTACTTGAAAAAACGTCACTTGCACGCACACAAGTAGAAGCAATGATTACCCGACTTAAAGCGATGGAGAAAAATTCATGAGTCAGAAACAATCGTCAGTGGTATCCCTTACCATTTTAGGCAAAGAATATAAAATTGCATGTGATTTTGATGAGCAAGAATTGCTGCTTGAATCCGCAAAACAATTAGACGAAAAAATGCGCAAAATTCGCAACGCAGGTAAAATCAATGGCGATGATAGAATTGCTGTCATGGTAGCGTTAAATATGGCGCATGAACTGCAATTATTGCAAAATGAGAACGAAAAATTAAACCAAAATCTCAATGAATGTTTATCAAATATGCGCCACAAAATAGAAAATGTTTTAGAAAATGAATAAAGACGATTAAACTATATCGGTATTTCCTGCGGCGTTTGAGAGTGTTCTGGGTGTTTCCTGAACCTATATTACCCTTGGGAACGCGCGTTCTTTTTATGGTGTGCATACTTAACCTTGTTTAAGCAGCCCGAGCAGAAGACAGTGTTCCCCCCTGAACCTTTGGTTCATGGACGAAAGGACACGGCGGCGCAGGTGGGAAATACCAATCGTCTTTAAATAAACGCTGTTTTTATTGACTATTGCCCTCGTTGTGACTCATGCCTATATTTCAAAATCGCTCAACACCCCTCATGATTTTATTTGCAAGCACACTGTTTAGTAGTGCGCTTTTGATGTTTGTTTTGCAACCGCTATTTGGCAAACTATTACTCCCCTTGCTGGGTGGTACGCCAGCGGTTTGGAATAGCTGCATGGTGTTTTATCAAAGTCTTTTATTTCTAGGTTATCTCTACGCGCATATAATGGCATCGCATTTTCGTGCTCGCCATCAAGTCATTGTACATCTCATTGTACTTGCCCTCAGTCTTTTCGCACTGCCAATTGCCCTGCCAGACAATCTTATTCCACCAACACAAAGCAATCCTACTGTCTGGATTTTCTCAACGCTTGCGCTTGCGATTGGTTTGCCGTTTTTTATTCTGTCGACAACATCGCCGCTAATGCAAAAGTGGTTTTCCAATAGTGGTCACAAAAATAGCGCCGATCCTTATTTTTTATACGCCGCAAGCAATACCGGCAGTTTGGTTTCTCTGTTGAGTTACCCTTTTTTTATTGAACCCCATTGGGGGCTCTCTGCGCAACAAGCAGATTGGTCAATAGGCTACGTAGGATTGTGCATTTTTATCGTACTATGCGGTTTTACGTTGTGGAAAAACGACCACGCACAACACACGCAAGCCGCAATGCAGACGCTATCCTCTGCGCAAGTCCCTCACTTATCATGGCAAACCAAAGTCTATTGGGGAGCACTGGCGTTTGTACCGTCTAGTTTGCTTTTAGGACTGACCAATTTTATTAGTACCGATATCGCGTCAGTGCCGTTACTTTGGATTATTCCATTAACGGTGTATTTGCTGTCATTTGTCATTGTGTTTTCGCGCTGGAATGATAAAAGCCATAGCTGGTTGATTAAACTTCAACCGCTATTTTTTATTCCTTTTGTTGCTTACGCTTTTATCAATCCAGCGGATTTGCCTTATTGGGCATATTTAGGCTTTCACGTTATCGCGTTTTTCTTTGCCGTCATGGTCTGTCATGGTGAGCTGGCAGCACAGCGACCACATAGTGCGCATTTAACGACGTATTATTTAATTATGTCGTTTGCGGGGATGTTGGGGGGAATGTTTAATACCTTCCTTGCGCCATTCCTATTTGATGGCATTTATGAATACCCGTTGATGATTATTGCCGCCCTTTTGCTACGTCCAAGTACCGTAGCGTTATCGCTCAAAGAAGTAGCAATGCAAATGATTGATCCCCTTTTGCTGCTTGGTGTTGGCGTGGGTATTTACATTAGCGTGACGAATTTAATTGCTTATTTTGATGGCATTGTCATTAGCTTAATGGTGTTAACCCTTGCCGTTTATTTTATGCGAAAACGGGTTGTTGCGTATGCGGGGCTAACCGGCGTCATTATCTGCGCAGCCATGAGTCTACATCACGCAGAAAGCCACACGCTCATGCAAGAGCGGACTTTTTTTGGTGT
>OMIH01000111.1 GCA_900299045.1 Methylococcaceae bacterium | reverse complement strand
CTTTCAAAACAATAATAGCTTTCTTTTCAGCTAAAATAATTTGCTCTTGTCCTCTTTCCGCAGCAGCTAAACCGTCGGCAATCTTCTTTTTTCGTTCTTCTAAAGAGTCAAATAACGGTGGCCAAATGTACTTCATGGTAAACCATACCAGAAGTGCAAAGGTAATCATTTGCCCAATCAGAGTAGCATTGATACTCACGATGCGTTCCTCTTGTTGCGATTAAAAAAAAACAGCATTTAACCTGCTGCAGCCGTTACTGCTGATAAGAATGGATTTGCAAAAGTGAAGAACAAAGCCAAACCAACACCGATCATTGTTACCGCATCCAATAAACCTGCAACAACAAACATTTTTACTTGCAACATAGGAACCATTTCAGGTTGACGCGCCGCACCTTCCAAAAATTTACCACCGAGCAAACCAAAACCAATAGCAGTTCCTAACGCGCCCAGACCTAAAACCAAACCTACCGCGATTGCAGTCATACCCTGTACATCAGCAATCAATTTTGCGAGTTCCATAATACCTCCAACGTATTGTTATAAAAAATGTAAAAAATAAAAAAATAACTTAGTTAAAATAATCAGTAAGCATTATTTTAATGATCTTCATGCGCCATGCTTAAATACACAATGGTTAGCACCATAAAAATAAATGCCTGAAGTGTAATAATTAGAATATGAAAAATAGCCCAAGGAAAACTTAATAGCGGCTGAACATACCAAGGCAACAACGCAATCAAAATAAAAATTAACTCGCCAGCGTATAGATTACCAAATAAACGAAGTGCTAACGAAATGGGTTTAGCAACTTCTTCAACCAATTTTAACAGTAAATTAAAAGGCGTTAACCATGGACCAAACGGTTGAAACATCAACTCTTTTGCAAAACCAATCGGTCCTTTGACTTTAATACTGTAAAAAATAATGAGAAAGAAGACTGAAATGGACATCGCAAATGTTGCATTCAAATCGGTACTAGGCACAACACGCAAATAGTCAACTCCCATCAAACCGGCAATTCCAGGTAAAATATCAACGGGAAATAAATCCATAAAATTAAACAGGAATACCCAGCAAAAAATAGTTAAGGCTAAAGGTGCAATCAACTGACTTCTGCCGTGAAATGTATCTTTTACTTGACCATCTACAAATTCAATCAAAAGTTCAGCGAAATTCTGCACTAACCCAGGCACACCAGACGTTGCTTTGTCAGCTGCTCGCTTAAAAAACCAAATAAACACAGCACCTAACACAACGGAGAAAAATAAGGTATCAAGATTTAAACGCCAAAAACCCTCACCCACACTCAATGATGTTAAATGGTGAATAATATAACCGGTTGCCCCTTCGGCGGCGTGTGCTTCTGTACTCATTGTCCCTCTCTTGATTTTTTTAACTTAACAATTTAACGCATGAGTAATGCGAACCAAAAAACCGATAGCGCACTCACATAGCACGTTAGCAGTGGTAATAATTTTATATTTGGCATCTTAAACACGAGAAAAAACAGCAATGCTGTTATAAATAGTTTAATTGACTCACTCGCATAAAAGGAATTTATGAATTTTTTTGCTTCCAATTTCAATGAATTAATTAACCGCATACCTAAATAGACATTTGGAATAACCGCAATCAATCCGCCTAAAAACGCAAATTCGCCATAAAGCACGCCCAACGTTAACGAAAAAACCAAGCTAACAGATAATGTTATTACAATTTGATATGCAATAATTTTAATAATTGATGACGCGGTTACAGTCATAAACTGAATTTGAAAGACTAAATATATTTCAGTGATTATATAGAGCGAATCAAGTTAAATCAAGGTGGATTGAAGATTCGGTAATTTTTGAGCTAGACTATTCTGCTCAAAATTCCATTTAATTCGTCTTGTGTAGTGTAGTAAAAAACCAATTTACCACTACCATTTTTTTTGCTTTCTACCTTTAATCTACCGTCAAACTTAAGATCTAATTCAGCTTGAAATTGAGTAATTTGGGTATCAATACGCGGTGTTTTATCTAGTTGCTTAGGATTCAACAACTCTTTTACAAGTTGCTCGGTCAATCGCACAGACAAACCTTGATTGACAATTTTGCGTGCAATAATGATTTGTTGATCACCATCTAGCGCCAACAATGCACGGGCATGTCCCATATCTAATTGATTATTGAGTAACATTCGTTTAACTTCTGATTGTAATTCAAGTAGACGCAACAAATTTGTGATGGTGGCTCTTGACTTGCCTACCGCATCGGCAACTTGTTGATGTGTCATCGTAAATTCGGTAAGTAAACGATTTAGCGCCTGCGCTTCTTCCAGAGAATTGAGATCTTCACGTTGAATATTCTCAATCAACGCAATAGCAATAGCGGTGCGATCATCCATTTCCTTCACAATAACAGGAACATGTTGTAATCCAGCAATCTGAGCCGCTTTCCACCGCCGCTCTCCGGCAATAATTTCATAGCGCCCTGCTGAAACACTACGCACCACAATTGGCTGTACAATGCCCTGCATGGCAATTGAATTTGCCAATTCTTGCAATTTTTCTGCATTCATGTCTCTACGCGGCTGATACTTTCCACGTTGCAACACATCAACAGGCAGCGTTTGATTAACAGATTCATCCAATCTAGCGGCATTAGGTACTTCACCTAACAGCGCATCTAATCCACGACCTAAGCCCCGTTTTTTTACATTCATAGTATTAAATTATTTGTATTGAAAAATTCGAGTTGCTGAACTAACTGTTCAAATGTATCAAGCAATTGCTTGAATTGTTGCGCTTCTTGAAGCAATTGTGTTCTTTGTTGTATAAGTAAATTTTTCTGTTCAAATTCTGCTGATGAACTGAACTCGTTATTTGGCAAATCAACAAGCAATGCCTCTAACCCACGACCTAAACGAGGCGTTTTAGTTGCCATTTTTTTCTACCGCATTCGCCAAAATTTCTTTTGCTAACGCCATATACGCTAAAGCCCCCCTAGAACTTTTATCATAATTCAAAACAGGCAAACCATGACTTGGTGCCTCTGCAACGCGTATGTTACGGGGAATACAAACTTTAAATACATCGGTTCCAAAGTAACGAATTAATTGCTCTGAAACATCTTTGGTCAGGCGATTACGATCATCAAACATCGTTCGCAAAATGCCTTCTAAATGCAATGAATTATTCACCGTACTTTGAATATTTTTCAATGTACTCATCAATGCCGATATGCCTTCAAGTGCGTAATATTCACACTGCATTGGAATTAATAAACTATCGGCAGCCACCATTGCATTAAGCGTTAGCATATTCAGTGAGGGCGGGCAATCAATGAGAATATAGTCATAACTCGATTTAATTTTTTCTAGCGCATGTGCTAAACGCAATTCTTTTCGATCTGCTTGCATCAATTCCACTTCAGCTGCCGTTAAATCCGCATTACCTGCAATAACATCAAATTTTAACGAAGGCAAATGAATAACGGTTTGGGATGCGTCCACCACTTCCATTAACAAATCATAACTAGACTGTGTAATGTCATGCTTATCAACGCCACAGCCCATTGCCGCATTCCCTTGGGGATCCAAATCCACCAGCAATACACGTTTCTTTAATGACGCCAGCGACGCTGCTAAATTGACACTCGTGGTTGTTTTCCCCACGCCACCTTTTTGATTGGTAATGGCAATAATTTTTCCCACGTTTTTTCCTCAACTGTTAAGAAACTTGTATTTTAACTAAACAACGCTCAGCTTCAATATACGGTACGTTAAGCGTTATTAAGGTTGTTTTTGCATGAATCTCTGCCAACTCTTCCTGAGGAATCTGACCTTTCATACAAAGTAACACTCCATTTTTATTTAAAACATGCTGCGTTAAATGAATAATGTCGGGCAAACTCGCAAATGCACGCGTAAGCACTACATCAAACCCCTTTTCCGATATAAACTCTTCAACACGATTATGTGCAACGCTCACATTAGGAAGTTTCAATTCCAATATCGCTTGCTGTACAAAACGAGTTTTTTTTGCGTTACTATCAATCAGCTGAAATTCAATATCAGGTCGACAAATAGCCAGCGGAATTCCTGGTAAACCCGCCCCAGTACCGACATCTATAATGCGTTGACCTTGAAGATGAGGCAAAATAGCAAGACTATCAAGCAAATGCAAATTGACCATATCCTCACGATGACGAATTGCAGTCAAATTATAGGCTTTATTCCATTTCTCGATTAAATAAATAAAGGCTAATAATTGCGACACCATGCCATCATGTAATGAGATATTGAGCTCACTTAAGCCATCACATAATTGTTTTTTGTCCTGACTCATGCGGCTTTCTTTTTTAAATGTACTAACAATAATGAAATGGCTGCCGGTGTGATGCCTTGAATTCGTGACGCTTGACCTAGCGTTTCAGGACGTTGCTTTTGTAATTTTTCGCAAACCTCATTGGACAATCCAAGCACTTCTTTATAATCCAACGTCGCAGGTAATTTCAAATGATCGTAACGCAAAGACTTATCAATATCCGCTTGTTGACGCGCAATATAGCCTTGATATTTCGCTTGAATTTCCACTTGTTCAGCAACATCTTCCGCAAAATCATAACCATTATCTAAAAACGACAACAAATTTTTAATATCCACTTCTGGTCGACGCAATAACTCGGTCAAATTGGCTTCTTTATTTAATGATTTCCCCCAATACTGGGCGACTTTTTGTGCCTCATTAGTGTCAGTATGAATCCATTTTTGTTTGAGGCATTGCTGCAACTTATCAATATTTTCACGTTTACGCTCAAAAGCCTGCCAACGTACATTATCCACCAACCCGAGTTCACGCCCTTTTTCTGTCAACCGTAAATCAGCGTTATCTTCACGCAAAAGCAACCGGTATTCCGCACGACTGGTAAACATTCGATAAGGCTCTTGTGTGCCGCGTGTAATTAAATCATCAATCATCACGCCAATATAAGCTTCATCTCGACGAGGACACCATCCTTCAAGACCTTGCGTCAATCTAGCCGCGTTTAAGCCAGCAATTAAACCTTGCGCCGCCGCTTCTTCGTAACCGGTTGTCCCATTTATTTGTCCTGCGAAAAATAAACCGTCTAAATGCTTTGATTCAAGCGTCATTTTTAAATCGCGAGGATCAAAAAAATCGTACTCAATAGCATAACCTGGGCGCATAATTTGTGCGTTCTCAAATCCTAACATTGAACGCACAAAATCATATTGCACATCAAAAGGCAGACTAGTCGAAATGCCATTTGGATAAATTTCGTGCGTTGTTAACCCTTCTGGCTCAATAAAAATTTGATGTGAATCACGATCCGCAAAACGCACAATTTTATCTTCAATAGAAGGGCAATAACGCGGCCCTATCCCTTCAATAACACCAGAATATAAAGGTGATCTGTCAAGACCGTTTCGAATAATGTCATGTGTTTTTTCATTGGTACGGGTGATATAACAAGGAATTTGCTTTGGATGCTGCTCTGCATGCCCTAAAAAGGAAAACACAGGAACGGGCGTATCGCCATGCTGCTCTTCTAAAACTGAAAAATTAATCGTACGCGCATCAATGCGCGGTGGAGTACCTGTTTTGAGGCGATCAATGCGTAAAGGCAATTCGTGTAAACGTGCTGCCAAGGCAATAGACGCTGAATCGCCCGCTCTTCCGCCGCTGTAATTTTCAAGTCCAATATGAATTTTACCCGCTAAAAATGTGCCCGCTGTCAATACGACTGAGCGAGCCATAAAATCAAGTCCCATTAACGTTTTCACGCCAATTACTTGAGAGCCTTGAATGATTAAATCAGCAACTGTTTGCTGAAATAACATTAAATTAGGTTGATTTTCCAACGCACTACGCACAGCTTGCTTATAAAGTTGCCGATCGGCTTGTGCGCGTGTTGCTCGAACAGCCGGTCCTTTGCTCGCATTAAGAATACGAAATTGAATGCCACCCAAATCAATTGCTTGTGCCATAATACCGCCAAGCGCGTCAATTTCTTTGACCAAATGCCCTTTACCAATGCCACCAATGGCGGGATTACAACTCATTTGTCCGAGCGTATCGATATTTTGAGTGAGCAGTAATGTCTGAGCACCCGTTCGTGCTGCAGCAAGCGCAGCTTCAGTACCAGCATGACCACCACCAACGACAATAACGTCAAAGTCTTTCTTAAATTTCATTTTGTATTAAAGCCACAAGTTCGGGTAATGAATTGAGAGTGTATGTCGCATTCAAATCAGACATCGTATATTGACCAGCGTAACCATAAGACACCGCGACCGTTTTAAAGTTTGCCTGTTTGCCTGCACTAATATCATTAATGGAATCACCAATCATCCACGCTTTTTGTGGGTCAACACCGATTTTCTTTGCGGTTTCAAGTAGCGGTATTGGACTTGGCTTCATGGCAGCGAAAGTATCGCCTGACGCAATAAAATCAAAATAAGGTGCGAGTCCAGCGGTTTCCATTAAGGGATTGGTAAAACGTGCTGTTTTATTGGTAACACAGGCAAGCTTTAATTCCATATCTTTTAATTGTTTTAGTGTGTCGAGTACGCCATCATATAAACGACTATTTACCCAATCATTCGCAGCGTAATACGTTTTAAATAACGTAAACGCTGCGTCAAAATCAACCGGTTCTAACTCAACGTGCCAACTTCCAACCAGTGAGCGCTTCACAAGCACATCGGCACCATTACCGATCCACTGCTGAATACTCGCTTGGGAATGCGTAGGTTTATTTAATTGCGATAGTGCAAAATTGACGGCTTCGACCAAATCAGGTGCCGAGTCAATTAACGTACCATCTAAATCAAAAACGATCAGTTCCGGTTTAGCCATGATTAAACTGCTTTTGCGAGCTCTGCACGCATTTCATCAATCACTTTTTTATAATCGGGTTGGTTGAAAATAGCAGAACCCGCTACAAATGTATCTGCACCGGCAGCTTTAATTTCACGAATATTATCGACTTTAACACCGCCGTCAATTTCAAGACGAATATTGCGACCACTCTCATCAATACGTTTTCTCACTTCACGCAATTTTGTGAGTGCAGAAGGAATAAATGACTGACCACCAAACCCCGGATTGACAGACATCAATAAAATCATATCGATTTTATCCATCACATAATCTAAATAATGCAGTGGTGTACTGGGATTGAAAACTAAACCTGCTTGGCAACCTTGATCTTTAATTAACTGCAATGTGCGATCAACATGAACGGATGCTTCTGGATGAAATGTAATAATACTTGCACCCGCTTTCGCAAAATCAGGAATAATTCTGTCAACGGGCTCAATCATTAAATGAACATCAATAGGCGCCGTTACACCGTGTTTGCGAAGGGCTTCACACACTAAAGGTCCAATAGTTAAGTTAGGCACAAAATGGTTATCCATCACATCAAAATGCACAACATCTGCACCCGCTTTTAATACGTTATCCACCTCTTCGCCAAGTTTTGCGAAGTTTGCAGATAAAATCGACGGTGCAATCCAATTATCATTCATGTATAAATCCCCTTAATAATTAATAATATAGTTAAAGTTTAAAAAAATTAGGTATCTTGTCTGTCGTTCTTTTTCACTGATGAAAAATCAAAAAAAGCTATATTTATCTAACTACTCTGTTTTAACGTCGTCACGCAATAAATGATAGATTGATTCTATCAAGTCCTCGCTATCATCACCGACTTTAATCACAACCCCATCTGCGTTTTGCGATTTTTGCTCATTACGATTCGCCAATTCAGATTGCACGATTGTGTCATCACCTTGCGATACCAGCGTTAACAAGTAAATCGTTTTCGATTCTTCTTCATTTAAGAAGTGAAGAGCGTTTGTTAAAATGCCTTGAGCATGATAGTTAACATAGTAATTATATTTTCCTTTTTCATAATCAGTAATTTTAATATCACTTTGTTTTAGCGCCATTCCTAATGTACGCCAAGCCTCGGTAATAGGCTGTTTAATTAACACGCGCTTAGGCTCATCGTCTAAGAGCGTCACTATCGAATTCAACCCTGGGTGTTTTTTCTTTGGCTCAATACTATCATCTACAACCACGTTGCTATTTTGCGTATTTTGCTGCAACGCCAACGTCGGAGGACGCTCAAGTATAGCGGTATCTCGATACCGACTACCGCTACTAGAACATGCAAGCTCAAACACGCTTAAAGCGCAAACAACCATCGCATTGCGTTTGTTAATCATGTTTATTCACAAAAAAAAAGGCGATGTGTTAAAACTGGAAATCCTGCGCGTACTTTAACCAATCTTTCATGGTCAATTTCAGCCGATACAAATCCGCTACCTGTTTTATAACAATCTAATACCACACCCCAAGGATCAATAATCATGCTGTGTCCATAAGTGCGGCGACCATTTTTGTGAAATCCACCTTGATTTGGCGCAATGATGTAGCATAAATTCTCAACAGCACGCGCACGCAATAACAACTCCCAATGCGCAGCGCCCGTTTCCGCTGTAAATGCAGAGGGAACAATAATCACTTCCGCCCCTTGTTCGCTCATTTTACGGAAAAATTCGGGAAAACGCAGATCATAGCACACCGCAATGCCCACGCGCCCAAAGGGCGTATCAATCACTAATGACTGATTACCTGCCTCAATCGAATCCGATTCACGATAAATTTCATTCGTATTTGGCACATGAACATCAAATAAATGTACTTTGTCATAACGTGCCACACGTTGACCCAAATGATTATAAATTAAACATGCAGCGCGTACTTTATGCTCATCAGTACCCGCAATTGGAATCGTGCCACCCACAATCCATACAGCGTATTTTTTTGCAGTCGTTTCTAAAAAATTTTGAATAATACCCAACCCATCCACTTCTTTTGCGTGAACTTTATCGAGCTCATTGTTTCCCATCAGTGCAAAGTTTTCAGGCAATGCCACCAGTTTAGCGCCTGACTTGACCGCTTCGGCAATTAGTTTTTCCGCTTCTAATAAATTTGCACTAATATTTGGACTTGATGCCATTTGAATGGCGGCACATTTACTCATGATAAGCCTCTTTAGAATTAAATTGTTGGTGTATCCATGGAAACTGCGTGAGTTGCCCCCATGTTTTTTGCATTAAGCCTTCGTTTTCATGTAACGCGGTCACTTGCGTATTTCCCCATGAACCCGTAACTTGATATTGCGATCCAAAGAAAAAACCTTCTTGATCTTGACCTGTCAAGGTTTGCCCGACTAGATTCATTATTTTCCCGACAATTGTACCAGCAATAGGTACCGCGTCAGCACTTTTAGGTGTCACATTAACGAAATAATTCACATTTTCTGCTATAAAATCGGTATCCCCTTTTAATAAAATTTTTGCAGGAATAGCGTCCACAATCAAATTCTGCGTACTTGCCTTACCTTGAAAAAAATCAAAATGCCCACTAATCGTATTAAAAGTTAACCCCTCTTGATAAAGATCACTAAAATCAAGACGCAATCTTTTTAACCATTGCTCAAGCGCTAACATGCCTAAAATGCGACCAAATCCTGGCTCAATACTTAAAATGCGCCCGTTTTTTAAATTTAATTCCGCCTGCCCATGCAATTTATCTAAACTAAATTGCTGCGGAGAGCCTTGCCAATCGAAATTTACATTGATATCCCCCGTTGTTTCGGAAATATCTTTTGTCAGACCAAGATGCGAAAATAATTGCCCCGCCTTCACTAAATTGACTTTACCGCGTAATTCAGTTCGCAGAATAGGCGCATTAAACCAATCTCCCGTTAACCTTACACTATGCGTTGGTGCTTGTAGAGTAATCGTTTTAAATCCGATACTACTCGATCGTGGCTCTGTTTCAATCGTCAATTTTCCCAACTCACAATCCTGCCAGAAGGTACGTTGACTTTCTAACGATATCGTAGGTAGATTCATAAAATGATTGGCTTGTGATGCTGAAATCGAACCCGATTCATCAGCGGATTGTAATTGTTTAAAGAAAGCTAAATCAAATTTTTCCAGCATTAATTTTAGAAAAGCAGTTTGCGTCGTTTTTTCGGGAATGCGCCATTGTAACTGCCCTTTGGCAAATCCACTTTCCAACACACCTCGCCACACAGGCGCGTCGTGCTGTAAAGTCAAATCAAACTTACCTAATGGAACTTTTTTCCACCATGCACTAGTGCTATGTACACTAAACGTATGAATAGTTGCCGCTGTATTTTCTACTTTTTCTGTTGAATTGGGTACTTGCGAAACCGCTAGTTTCAGCCAATCTTGCAACATTAATTGGTCACGGACAATGTTGACGATGATGCCTTCATTTTGAGGAAGCGCCACATCACCTTCACCAAGCAAAACCTCACCACGCTGAAAACGTTTGTTTTTAGTATCAATCATTAAAGCGGCTTTCAATTGCGCGTTATAATCCACCATGAGTGGCAACCATAACTCATCACCTAATGTAAATGACAGATTCAAGGGTGTTTTTTGCCATGGAGATTTAGATAATTCATTAGGAAGATTTAACGCGATACCGTCTAAATTCGATTGCACCCGCAACGTCGTGGGCTTTTGCTCTTTAGATAAAGAAAGCATTAACTGATAATCGCTTGCCCCTTCAATCCATGATTTTTGTTGCGATGATGACGCTGTTAACGAAGATAATTTCAATTGCGAAAACACATCCTCTATTGCCACATTTCCTGATACGTCAATGGTGGTTTGTTTGTCATCATTGGCTAATTTGATATTGATTGG
>OMIH01000110.1 GCA_900299045.1 Methylococcaceae bacterium | reverse complement strand
TTTGTGGTAGAAGAATGACATTGTCTGCTTTTTGATTTTTAATCGCGTCAACGAGTGTTTTTACAGTGCTTTGATACTCATTGAAAGCAATATCAAAATTGATCCAATTTTTTTTATTTTCCTCATCACTATTTATAGCACTGGTTTTTCGTACAAACGCCACTTCTTCTTGTATGGTCGTTAAGGATTGCCAAATAGTTTTTTCAATGGATAAGTAAGAGACATCGCTAGGGGAGGTTTGCATTAATTGATAAAGAGCGTTATTAATGCTTAATAGGGCAATTTTTGTTTCTTTTATATGTCCAATATCAAGAAAACTTTTGTTTAGATTATTAATGTGAGAATTTAATATTTTAATATTAAATATAGTATTAAAACCTGTTAGCAGCATAATCAATGCACAAAATCCAAAACCAAATAATAACTTAGATTTTAATGATTTTTTTTCTAATGCTGTTAACAAAAACGTCATAAATTTAGCCCTATTTTTATTATTATTTTTTATAATACAATCGAGTGTCAATTTAATATGCTTTGCATTTATGAATAAACTTAAATAAAATATTGTTATCTTGACTGTATTACATGGTAATTTATTGTAAAGAATTTGATAGGCTAAGGCAATTTATTCATAATTAAATAATTACATTAATTTTCATACAGTTAGTTGATGCCGCTGATTTGCGTTAGCATTTACTCGGTATCTAAAATAGATACATTGGGATAGCCGAACTCTGATCGAGTCTTTGTATAATAGAGTTAGCAATCACTTAGTTAACGCATACTTTCATGAATTTCAAAATCATTGTTTAACGCTTCTTAAATTGCACAGTTAAAAAAATAAATGACTATTTTAGTCTGTAATAATGTCACGAACAATGACGAAAAAATAATCAATTGAGCGTTATATTGTGAATAAATTTCATTATGCAATAAAAACAACGACGAGTGGATATTCAGATAATAAAAAAGGACGTTTATAACGTCCTTTTTTGTTTGTAAATTAAGGTTTTGGCGCTTGATTATCGGTCGTGCCTTTATCTCCTTTGGGTCCAGTTTCTCCTTTCGGGCCCGTATCGCCTTTAGGTCCAGTTTCTCCTTTTGGCCCTTGATCACCTTTAGGTCCAGTTTCTCCTTTTGGCCCCGTATCTCCTTTGATACCTTGATCACCTTTAAGCCCGACATCGCCTTTAGGACCTGTGTCCCCTTTAAGTCCTTGATCGCCTTTAGGTCCGATATCGCCTTTAGGTCCAATGTCACCTTTAACGCCTTGCTCACCTTTTTCACCTGGATCGCCTTTAGGGCCTGGATCGCCTTTAGGTCCTGTATCACCTTTAAGACCCAAATCGCCTTTAGGCCCTTGATCGCCTTTAGGTCCTTGATCCCCTTTAGAGCCTTGAATACCCTGATCCCCTTTGAGACCTTGTTCGCCTTTTGGCCCAGTATCCCCTTTAAGTCCTTGATCGCCTTTAGGTCCCTGAATACCTTGATCTCCTTTAAGACCTTGTTCACCTTTAGGTCCGATTTCTCCTTTAATCCCTTGGATACCTTGTTCACCTTTAGGCCCTTGAATACCTTGATCGCCTTTGGGTCCTTGAATACCTTGATCGCCTTTGGGTCCTTGAATACCTTGAATACCCGTATCACCTTTAGGTCCTGTATCCCCTTGATCACCTTTAGGTCCAGGTGCGCCTTGAGCCCCTTGAGCCCCCTTATAGCCTAAATCCCCTTTGGGACCCGCAGGTCCAGCAGGACCTTCGTTAGCGATCACTCTATCAACCCAACTGTAAACACGTTTAACGAGGAGGTCGTCATCGTGCAAGAACTGATGCCCTTCATTTTCTAGTTTGACTTGGCGGTAAGTGCTATTTTTTTTGCCCGCTACTTGACGATCTCTTGCACTACGCACAACCTCAGGAATATCTAATTCCGCGTAAATATCAAGCATAGGCAACGTGAATTTTGAAATAAAAGGCAGCGGATCAGCGTTTTCAGTTACCGGTAAACTAATTAAGACAACACCATTCACATCGATTGATTTATCAGCCAGTGAATACGTTGCCATCAATGCACCTAAACCATAACCAACAATCACCACTTTTTCTGCTTTTTCAGCTCTTGCAAATTTGATAGCCGCTATGAGACGCTGTTTTGCTTCAGGGAATAAATCGTAATAATCGCCCATAGTCGCGCCAGATTCACGCAAGGGCATCTGCACTGATAATGAAGCCCAATGATGATTGGGCAGAAAATGACGTAATTTTTTAATCACTAATTCTTGATCGGGGTTCCCACCAATATCGTGTAGTAGAATAATAAAACCTTGACGATCAGCGGTTGGCGTATCGGTATATAAACTTAAAAATTTTTTTTCCGGTGTTTGCAACCAAACGGCCGTTCCTGTTTTTAATGTTTTTTGAATATCTATGGCGAAATCTGACTCACGTTTTTCATCGCTCGCAATGCACGGCAGAGCGCTACACAAACAGAGTGTTAAGCTAACTTGCGCTAATCTTTTGATGAGCATATACGAGGAATTTCCTGTGATTTGTTACTAATGGTTCTGTTAACCCAGCTGTAAATTCTTTTTACGAGTAATCCACTATCGTTCAAATACAAATGCCCTTCATTATCAAGTTTGATTTGACGATATTTCGATTTTATCTTGCCTATAGTGCGACGCTCTTTTGCGCCATAGATCACATCTGGTGAATCAAGTTCACCGTAAACATCTAGCATAGGCATCGTCAAGGTTGAAATAAAAGGTAATGTGTGAGCGTACATTTCACCTATTTCAGAAGAAGGTAAGCTAATCGTAATTAAACCATTCACGTTTGTCGATTTTTCTTGCAGGGCAGAAGTTGCCATCAATCCGCCTACGCCGTAACCCAAAATGACGACTTTTTCAGCTTTTTGCGTTTTAGCAAAATTGATTGCCGCAAACAGTCGCTCCTTGGCTTCAGGAAATAAGCTGTAGTAATCCTCCATTTTGGCTCCTTCTTCACGCAAAGGCATTTGTATTGATAAAGTTGACCAATGATGTTCAGGAAAAAAATTGCGCAACAGTGCAATCACTTTATCTTGATTAGGATGACCACCCATATCGTGTAACAAAATGACAATGCCTTCCGTGGTGCTACTAGTCACTTCCGTGTAGAGGCTTAAAAAATTTTGATTAGACGCTTGCAACCACACAATACGACCATTAGTGAGGTTTTTTTCTATATCGAGGGCAAATTCGGCCTCACGTTTATCATCGCTCGCTACACACGTCAACGCACTACATAGACATAATGTGAGGCTGAGTTGCGCTATTTTTTGAATGAACATAAACGAGAGGCTTTCCTTTTTCAATTACATTGTTTAATTACATTTTGTAAATAACATCACGATTGCTCGTGCGAGCATCGTCGGTTTGTTTGACGTCTGTTTTAGGTTTGCCTTGGTGCATACGATCACGGTCGTACTTCGCCATCATCTCTTCCCATGTTTTATACTGTTGATATTCTGCAAAACCTGCGTCTTTACGTTGCTGATAAATTTCTTTACCCATAACAATAATTTCTTGCGGGGTTTTATTATCTACTGCGTTTAAAAATTCGTCATCACTTTTTTTTGCATCGCGTACCATCCAAAATGACATTTCGTATTCAGTACGGATATCTTCTGGTAGGCGATTTTTGATCATTTTAACAGATTTATAAGCGGTTTTTTCATTGTGTGCATTGATTTTTTGACCATTGCCGCAAGCGGTTAACATGGCGCAACTTAGCGCGAATACGATAAGTGGTAATTTTTTCATTGTCATAACCTTAAAATAAATGGGAAGGATGATAACGCTATTTTTCTACAAACAAAGTAAAATGCGTGGTTATTATAAACCCAAGACATTTTTTTTATGCTGGAATTTATTTCCCTACTTCTAAATCGTTACCAAATTATTTTAAATACCAATACGCTCAATGGTACGCATCATCCTGCGTACCGGCAAATGCTCGAGCAATTAATGCTCACGCAGGCGTTTTTTGTAAAAGGTCGATATCAAAGCAGTCTACCTTTGCAAATTGCCGTTGTGGGTCCAACACAAGCGGGGAAAAGCTCGTTGGTTAATGTGCTACTGCAATCGACACACGCTGGCGTGAGTCCACTTGCCGGCTATACTGTGCATCCACAAGGATTTTGTCACGGCATTGACTCTGCAGCTTTCCAATCCTCTTTAGCAGACTATTTTTCACCTTTTGTGTGTAGTCTACCTAAGCAGTTAAATAAATCAAATTACGCGTGTTATACCTTAACGCCTACAGACACTGCAACCCTTTATTTACCGCCTGCAGTACTTTGGGACACCCCCGATTTTGATTCTATTGATTCTGCTGTTTATCGTGAAGGTGTTTTAAAAACAATGGCGCTCGCAGACATTGTAATTTTAGTGGTCAGCAAAGAAAAGTATGCAGATCAATCTGTTTGGGACATGATGAAGTGCATTGAGCCTCTGCGACAACCCACATTAATTTGTGTTAACAAATTGAATGAAGGCGCTGAGTCTATTATTTTACAATCGCTACACGAAAAATGGTCTGATACGCGCCGTGATGCGTTTCCGCAAGTCTTGCCGTTATTTTATCAAAAAAACACACAAATGCCCGAAATTACGCAAGTTCATCAAACGGTTTTATTTGATCTCGCTAAAAAAGTGCAACGTGAAAAGCACCTTTACCGTGAGCAAAAATTACTGCAAACGCATTGGTTATCATGGACAGCGCCACTGCGTGAAGAACATGTTATCTATGATACATGGCAGCAACTTGTTGAGGAGGTGATTGAGCAATCGTTAGCGAGTTATGCACGCGATTACCTCGATCATCCGCGCCATTATGAAACCTTTCAACAAGCAATTGCTGAATTATTGTTACTGCTTGAAATTCCAGGTGTGGCGCGTGTGATGGTGAAAGCGCGTAACGTTTTGCTCTACCCGTTAAAAAAATTGCGAAGCATGGGGCGATCTCGCGCTGATTTATCAAGCAATAGCCATGAAATGACCATGTTAAAACAGTTAATTGATCACACGTTGACAGAATTAGCGCATCAGTTACTTGATAAAAATACGCATCCGTTGTGGCGTGATTTGAGTTTGGCGTTGCGTGAGAATCATGCAAATGAATCCAAAGGCAGTATCCATGCAGCGCAAGCCTATCATCACTCGTTTCAACAAGATGTTCAATCAGCCGCACAAGGACTTTATCTCAAATTAGAAGAACAACCGCTTGTTTTAAATGCCTTACGCGCCACGCGTGTGACGGCGGATGCCGCTGTATTGGCACTCACACTTTATGCGGGAGGCATTGGTCTGCATGATTTGGTGATTGCTCCTGCGATGTTAACGCTGACAAATTTACTCACTGAAAGCGCTATTGGGAATTATATGCGTAAAGTGGAGGCGGATTTGAAAGCGCAGCAACTTGCCGCTGTCAAAGTACAAATTTTTGACCCGATGGCGCAGCGTTTAAGCAATTTACCCCTGCAAATTAATAGCGATGCGCATTTTGCGATTTCTCCTAAACAACTTTTAGACGCTGAGGCGCAACTCGATGGTGGAAAACCTCATGGCTTACGAATACTCTGATTTACTGAGTCGCTCAAAAGAATGGGCACTAAATGCCCATCAACAAGATTGGCTAACAGCACAGCAATTAGCGTCACTTGATAGCGCAGAGATGGCGCAAATTGCTCAAGAAATGCCAAACCGCCCCTTGCTTATCGCTTTTATGGGGGGAACGGGGGTTGGAAAAAGTTCCCTGCTAAATCGATTAGCAGGGAAGGCAATTGCGAAGTCGAGGATAGCACGTCCTACTTCACGCGAAGTGACTGTATTTTATCATCGTGAGGTCACATTGCCCAATTTGCCTTTGTGTGGCGTCACCGTTTCACATCACGATGACGACAGTCAAAAAATGATGGTGTGGATTGATATGCCCGATTTTGACAGTACAGATACGCAGAATAAAGCACTCGTTTTGCAATGGATGCCCTATATTGATATGTTGATTTATGTGGTGAGTCCTGAGCGTTATCGAGATGAAAAAGCGTGGCAACTTTTACTTGCGCAAGGGGCGCGTCATGCGTGGCTATTTGTACTGAATCAATGGGACGTCGGACAACATGCACAGGCGGAAGATTTTGAGAAACAACTTCACTTGGCGGGTTTTGATTCGCCATTGGTGTTTAAAACGAGTTGTACCCAAACGCTTGCCGATGATGAATTTGCCTCGTTAACGCAAATGATTGGGCAACTGGCAACGCAAAAAACGCTTGAGCAACTGGCGTATCACGTTCAACAAGTGCGTGTACACGCCTTGCAAAAACAACTTCAATACTATTTAGCGTGTTTAGGCGAGCCAGTTGCGATGCAAAAATTGCATACCCATTGGCTTGAACATTGGAAATTAACATCTAAACAATTACAACAAGGGTTTGCATGGCGACTGCCTTTGCTTGCGGAGCAATTTGCAACGCATGCGAGTGATTTGCGTGCTGCATCCTGCGATATTACGCTTTGGGATGCGTGGGCGCAGACACGTTTTGAGGATACACTCAATGAAACAATAGTGTACGCACAGCGACAACACCTCCCCATTCTACCGCTTGAACAAACGATGGTAGCTATTCGCGCGAATGCAAAAAAAATAGTACATCAAACTGTTGAGCTGGAAACGCGTCAATCGCTTGCAAAACGTGGCACTTGGTTACATCGCGGATTGCTTAAAATGGTGGGTGTTGCGGAAATTGTTTTACCACTTGCGGCAATGGGTTGGGTTGGATATCAAGTTTTCAATGGCTACTATGAAAGCAATCAAACACATCTGCATTATTTGAGCGTCGATTTTGCGGTGCATAGTGTTTTAGTCTGTGCCTTGTCGTGGATTATTCCTTTTTTTATTTTAAAAAAATGTCAGCCATCCCTTGAAAAAAGTGCATTGCGCGGTCTAAACAAAGGTATTTCGCACGGCTTAGAGGCGTTGAATCAACATATAGTCGCATCAATCACGCAGTTTGAATCCCAACAAATAGCGCAACTACAGCAAATGAATGAATTGTTACAGGCGAGCGAATCGATTAGCTCGCAGCATCTCACGTTTGAGCTAGATAGTCCGCTTGAGCGTATGCTTGTTTCAGGGGATAGGCAATAACATTGATGCTAGAATCCCGTGCATAATTGACGATTTTATCCATATATCTATTTTTCTTTGAGTTAATAAAACCGTGAAAATAAAAAATCCCCACTATTTAGTTGGCATTGATTTAGGAACAACACATACGGTTGTTGCCTTCGCCCATATATCAACACCGCAAACGATTCAACTTTTCCCTATTGAGCAATTAGTCGATGTTGGGCAAGTTGCCGCCCGTCCTTTATTGCCTTCAGTGCGTTATCATCCAGCAGAAGGCGAAATCGCCGCAGGAAATCTGGCTTTTACCGCAAGCGATAATGCCGTTTTAGGCGAAGCAGCACGGGTGCTGGGGGCAAAAACAAAAGGGCGTTTTGTCACGAGCGCAAAAAGTTGGCTGTCACATCCATCTGTAGATCAAGATGCGGCTATTTTGCCTTGGGGGAGTAGTGATGACGTATTAAAAGTCTCCCCCTTAGATGCGAGTGCGAGTTATTTGGCACATATTCGCGCCGTATGGGGACATCAATTTCCCGATGCACCGCTTGAAAACCAAGATGTGGTGATTACTGTCCCTGCATCATTTGATGAAGGGGCGCGTTCATTAACGGTGGAAGCGGCAAAAATTGCTGGCTTGAAAAAAATCCGCTTACTCGAAGAGCCACAAGCGGTTTGTTACGACTGGCTGCGTGTCAATGCCGCGCAATTAAAAGAGAAATTGTCTAACGTACATTTACTGCTAGTTTGTGATGTGGGAGGCGGCACGACGGATTTAACACTCATTCGTGTTGAGCAAGGCGAAGGGGATAAAGAGCCTAAACTGACCCGTATTGGTGTGGGCGATCATTTGATGCTTGGCGGTGATAATGTCGATTTAGCGATTGCGCATACGCTAGAATCCCGTTTAACAGGCAATGATTCTGCGCAAAAGCGATTATCAGCAGCCGAATTATCACAATTACTTGAGCACTGTCGCCACGCTAAAGAGCGTTTACTGGCAGAAGATGCACCTGAATCTATCAAAGTAACATTGCTGGCGGGTGGCTCAAAATTATTTGGTGGCTCACGCTCGGCAACACTGACACGCGATGAAGTTCGCACGATTGCGTTAGATGGATTTTTCCCGCTATCAAAATTAAGCGATTTACCAGATAAAAAACGCAGTGGTGTAGTGGAATTCGGATTGCCTTATGCGTCAGAGCCAGCAGTGAGTAAACACATTGCCGCTTTCTTGAAATTACATTCCCATGCAGCAGCGCAAGCGTTAGAAAAAACACCAGATGGGCAGGGGGATTTTGTTCCTGATGCTTTGCTACTTAATGGCGGTGTATTCCGAAGTCAACCTATTACACAGCGAGCCATTGACTTGCTTTCATCATGGCGCGATGTACCGCCAATTTTACTTGAAAATCAACATCCCGAATTAGCGGTTGCGTTTGGCGCAGTCGGTTATGCGCTAGCGCGACGTGAGAAAAAATTAAAAATTGGGGGCGGGGCGGCTCGTAGTTATTTTTTATTGATTGAAACCGCTGACAATACACAAGTTCAACAGGGTATTTGTATTTTGCCAAGGGGCAGCGAAGAAGATGATGAAATTATTTTAAAAAATCATCGTTTTGCTCTGCGTCTTGGGATGCCCGTGCGTTTTCATTTAGCCTCAACGATTGGTGATACCGTTTATCAATCAGGTGATATAGCAGAGATTACCGATGATTTCCATTCCTTACCTCCTCTAGCAGTCGCATTTCATAGCGACTCCACTAATGAAGTTGTTGTTGAATTGGCGGTTATGCAAACAGAAGTGGGCACATTAAAAATTCAATGCGTTGAGGTTGATCATCGTAAAAATCGGTGGGATGTTGAATTTCAACTACGTCGTGGTGTTCAAAATAGCGGTGTACTAACAGAAGGGTTGCCAGCCAATTTACCTGCGTTATGTGACAAAATCAGTGATATTTTTGGCGCAAGATCCAAGCAAATTGATCCTAAAGCGGTGAAAAATCTTCGTGCAGAGCTTGAAAAAATGACGGGAATGCCGCGAAGTGAGTGGAACTCGCCCCTCCTTCGTACATTATTTACGACGCTACTGGACGGCGATAAATACCGTCGTCGCAGTGAGTCGCATGAAAAAATTTGGTTAAATTTAATTGGGTATTGTTTGCGTCCGGGATTTGGTTATCCGCTTGATGATTGGCGTGTGGAACAAATCTGGAAAATTTATCCGCACGGCATTCAATTTGTGAATGAAACCGCATCGTGGGCGGAGTGGTGGACGCTTTGGCGACGTATCGCGGGCGGACTTTCATCTGCAGCGCAAGAAACAATTTTTGCGGATATTACCAAATACATTGACCCAAGTGCCGCAAGACAAGTAGGCGTGGCAAAACAAATTAAAACACGTAGTTATGACGATATCATTCGCTTGGCGGCTGTGCTTGAGCGTTTGCCGCTACAAAAGAAAATTCAGTTGGGGGAATGGCTACTAAAACGTCTTGAAAAATCGAGTGAATCCATTCAAACATGGTGGGCGCTCGGGCGAATTGGGGCGCGAATTCCTTTTCATGGTAGCAGTCATAATGTGGTGCCTGCAAACATCGTTGAATTATGGCTTGAGCAGTTACTCAGTGAAGATTGGAAAAAAACACCTCAAATTGGCTTTGCCGCGACTCTGATTACACGAATGAGTGGTGATCGTGCGCGTGATATTGATGACCCAATGCGAGCGCGTGTGATTGAAAAATTAAAACTCAGCAAAGCCCCCGCTTCTTGGGTTGATATGGTTGAGCAGGTCAAAGAACTCAGCGAAAAAGATGAAAAACAAATTTTTGGTGAAGCATTGCCTTCGGGATTGAAATTAGTCTCTATTGGGGAGAAATAACATGGTGCATTATTGGCGAGCAATGATGGGGATTGTGGTGCGTGAGTTGAGCCGTTTTGTGACGCAACGAGAGCGGTTTATTTCGGCATTAGTACGTCCTTTGGTGTGGTTATTTGTCTTTGCGGCAGGTTTTCGTGCGGCACTGGGTTTAGCGATTACGCCACCTTATGAAACCTATATTTTATATGAAGTTTACATCACCCCAGGGTTAATTGGCATGATTCAGCTGTTTAACGGCATGCAAAGCTCTCTTTCGATGGTTTATGACCGCGAAATGGGCAGTATGCGCATCTTGCTGGTGAGTCCGTTGCCGCGTTGGTTTTTGCTTTTGAGTAAATTATTAGCGGGAACAGGTGTATCTATTTTGCAGGTGTATGTTTTCTTAATCATAGCTTGGGGGTATGATATCCGAGCACCAATTGAGGGATATATGTGGATAATATTCCCACTGATTCTGTCAGGATTGATGTTAGGCGCATTAGGTTTATTATTGTCGTCATTTATTAAGCAACTCGAAAATTTTGCAGGCGTGATGAATTTTGTGATTTTTCCGCTATTTTTTATGTCAACAGCGCTCTACCCATTGTGGAAAATAAAAGAATCTAATGCGTTTCTCTATGAATTAGCGCAGTATAATCCCTTTTCACAAGCCGTTGAGTTGATTCGTTTTGCATTGTATGGACAATTTAATGCGTTTGCATTGATATATACAGCCATCGCTTTTATCGTGTTTATGGCGGCGGCTATTGTTGGTTATAATCCATCAAAGGGAATGATGACGCGCAAAGGGTAACGCAGTAAAATACCCTCGCGCTCCAAATTGATAGGGAGCGGTGAGCTTTACAATAATAACAACTTAAAAAAACTAGTGAGGACACAAAGATGAGTGAAGAACATGTAAATCCAGTCGTTACCGAGTCTGTTGAGGTTTCGCCAGAAACTGCTCACGTTGAACCAGCTCAAGCAACAGACAATCACGCAGCTCAAGAGAGCCATGAAGAGGCATCAACCAACATAATCGCATCGTTGTTGGCGCTTAAAGAGTCAAATGTTAACGCGTTTTACGGCATTGTGGGTGGTGTAGGCGCGATTCTTTTGGCGTTGGTCATGCTTGGCTTTGGTGGTGGTGATGAAGTATTGAAAAAAGCCGATGCAAAAGGATTGGCTGCAGGTCAAAGATATTCGTTAAAAAGCCCTAATGCCGCTGCAGAAGGAAATGAAGTGTCAACTGTTCGTTTAGTTCCAACGCCTGGAGCGATTACCGCGTTTGATGATGACGAAAATAAAACGGAAGAATGCCGCAAATTTCCTGTCGGAACTAGCGTGACAGTATTAGATAAACAAGAGTCTGGCACCGTAGTTTACGCGAAAGTACAAGTCGACGAAGGAAGTTGCAGTGGAACAATTGGTTGGGTATTAGGTATCAATCTATAATTTTTTTAAAAAAAGATTGACACGGGAATTAAATATATTTAATATATCCAAATAGTTTCAAACATTGAAACGCGGGAATAGCTCAGTGGTAGAGCACAACCTTGCCAAGGTTGGGGTCGCGAGTTCGAATCTCGTTTCCCGCTCCAAATTTTAAGCCGCGACCTTCGCGGCTTTTTTGTTAATCCTCATTTCTCTGGCTGCGTAGCAAAGCGGTTATGCAGTGGCCTGCAAAGCCATCTAGAGCGGTTCGACTCCGCTCGCAGCCTCCACTCGCTTCGCCGATGTAGCTCAGTTGGTAGAGCAACTGATTCGTAATCAGTAGGTCGCAGGTTCGATTCCCGTCATTGGCTCCATATAAATTAATAAGTTAGGTTTAATTTTAATTTTTTGTTAAGTGAATTTTTCAGATTTTTTCATTTTATCCCCAGTTATACTCCCAGTTAAGAATGTGGAAGTCAGTAAACCTTGGTGAACTTCACGAGACAAAAAATCACAAATGAATTTTCAGGTTCTAAGTTAGTTCATGATATAACATCATAATCTTAAAATATCATCCCAACATTCTTCAGCATTTTAATTATTTTGATAGGGTAGGGTACATATACCCTATGTTTATAATGCAGATGCTCAGCAATGTTAAGTTGGTAGAAGCTTTCTCACCCTAATAACCATCAAAAACACATAATGGTCAAAGGGTCATCAACAGTTTCCCTACATCCATGTTCCTTATGCTCCTCAACGATTATCAGGGTAACAAATCATCAATCCGACATTCCGCGCCCCTATTTTGAAATTTTGGCATTTTATAACCAATTGATATTAAATAATTTTTCTATTTCGTCTTATTTTTAACCTGAGTTCGAGGTAAGAATAAAGAGATGATGGTTAGATGAATAAATCTTGGCGGCGAATGTTTAAGGAAGGTTTCTTTTCTTGATATGAATAAGCCACTAAGAGCGTGTTTTAAAAGTCCCCAACAGTATTAAACTCGTCCAAGCATGAGATTTATCATGGCAATGTGAATAAATGC